>PLBV01000068.1:65367-65502 GCA_003135455.1 Hyphomicrobiales bacterium
GCTTGGCTAAGGTGGATCGGGTTCGTGTTTACGCCGCCAGTTTCTCCAGTTCTTGTTCAATATAGCATAGACCTCATTGGGCGTTCGGCCACCGAACGAGGAGTGCGGGTCAGGCTGCATTGTAGTAGCCGATCC
>PLBV01000029.1 GCA_003135455.1 Hyphomicrobiales bacterium
GCAATGTCGGGCGCGAGATGCTCAACATCCTGGCCGAGCGTGAATTCCCCGCCGACGAGGTGTTCGCGCTCGCCTCGCGCAAATCCATGGGCGTCGACGTCTCCTTCGGCGACAAGAGGCTCACCTGCCGCGACCTCGAGCAATTCGATTTCCGAGGCGTCGACTTCGCGCTGATGTCGGCGGGCTCCGACGTTTCCAAGGCGTGGGCGCCCAAGATCGCGGCGCAGGGCTGCGTCGTCATCGACAATTCCTCCTATTGGCGCTTGGACCCCGACGTGCCGCTGGTGGTGCCCGAGGTGAATGCCGACGCGGTGGAAGGCTTCCGCAAAAAGAACATCGTCGCCAACCCGAACTGCTCCACCGCTCAGCTCGTGGTGGTGCTGAAGCCGCTGCACGATCGCGCCAAGATCAAGCGCGTGGTGGTCGCTACCTACCAGTCGGTCTCGGGCGCCGGCAAAGAGGCCATGGACGAGCTGTGGAACCAGACCAAGGGCATCTTCGTCACCGATCAGCCTGAGCCGAAGATCTTCACCAAGCAGATCGCCTTCAACGTCATTCCCCATATCGATGCCTTCATGGAGGACGGCACCACCAAGGAGGAATGGAAGATGATGGCCGAGACCAAGAAAATCCTCGATCCGAAGATCAAGCTCACCGCCACCTGCGTTCGCGTGCCGGTGTTCGTGGGCCATTCCGAGGCGGTGAATGTGGAGTTCGAGCGCCCCATCACCGCCAAGGAAGCGCGCGCGATCTTGCGCGAGGCGCCGGGCGTGCTGGTGGTGGATAAGCGCGAGGCGGGCGGCTATGTGACGCCGGTCGAATGTGTCGGCGACTACGCCACCTATGTGAGCCGCATCCGCGAGGACCAGACCGTCGACAACGGCCTCTCCTTCTGGATCGTCTCCGACAATTTGCGCAAAGGCGCCGCGCTCAACACCGTGCAGATCGCGGAATTGATCATCAACCGGAACCTGCTGAAGAAGGCGGCCTGATGCTTGCCGGGCAGCTGGCGCTCAGCGTCGCTGCCGTCTTTGCCGGTGCTGCCATCTATGTGAGCGTCGCCGAGCAGCCCGCGCGCTTGCATCCCGATGATCGGTCCCTGCTGGCGGAATGGAAGCCCGCCTACCAACGCGGCTTTGCCATGCAGGCCTCGCTGGCGGTGATCGGCTTTCTCGCAGGGCTCCTGGCCTGGTGGCAGACAGACGATTGGCGATGGCTCCGGCAGACGCGGGACCCGAGAGCCGCAAGCTCATGGAAAAATGGGGAACCCTACACGCCGGCCGTTCGGCTCTCGGCGTCATCGCGACGGCCGTCTTTCTCTGGGCCTCGCTGGGGTAGAGCATGATCTTAGAAAAGTGGGAACCGGTTTTCCGATAAGATCATGCGTCAAAAAAGCTAGATGGCGGCGGCCGAGCGCAAGGCCGCTTGAGGTCAAGAAGCTCAAGCCTCAACCAGCGCGACGAAGTTGCCCACCTCCTCGTCGAGCGCGATGAGGCTCCCGCTTGCGAGGTCGAAATGCAGCCCGTGCAGCGTGAGCAGCCCCGCCCCTTCCCGCTCCTGCACCACCGGGAAGCTGCGCAGATGCGCGAGCGAGGAGCGGATGGTGGCGAGCTCAAACGCCGTCTCGCGGCCAAAGGCGGCAGCGTCGGTGTCCATCGCTTGCAGGCCGTCGAGCATCGTGAGCCAGCGGCCGATGAAGCTGTCGTCCTGCACCTTGTCCTTGATCCGCGCGCGATAGGCCGCCACGCCGCCGCAGCGCGAATGGCCGAGCACGATGAGATGCGGCACCTTCAGCACGAGCACCGCATATTCGATCGCAGCGCTGGTGCCATGATACTTGCCCTCTGGCTCGTAGGGCGGCACGAGATTGGCGACGTTGCGCAGGATGAACAGTTGGCCTGCCTCCGCATCGAAGATCGCCGACACGTCGACGCGCGCATCTGAGCAGGCGATCACCATGGCCGAGGGCGCCTGGCCGAGCTCGGCCAGCTGCTGGTAACGGCCCTTGTCCGGCGCATGCTGGCGGCGGAAGCGCCAATAGCCCTCCGCCAAAACCTTTGGCAACGACATGGCTCCTCCCGCTCTCCAGATTTTTGCAAGCGGCGAAACCATTTCAACCCGTCAGGCTTTTGTCCAGCGCGAGGGGGGTCTCGATAGACCGCGCCTATTGGCCGTTTCGGTAAACCCTCTTGATCTTGATCCCGCGAAAGTCCGAAGGTTCACGCACCGGTAATCAAGGTGCGCGGCTTCACAACGCGCAAGCCGGCCAGAGGAAACGCGAGGACAGGCGCGAACGCTTCACGCCCCCTCATTCCATTCACAGCGACATGCAAGCAGGTCGTTGACGCTTCGCTACGCGTGGTAGCCAGCATGCGCCAACCCAAGGAGTTAGACCATGGTCAAAGTCCTTTGTGTTCTCTACCCCGATCCGGTCGACGGCTATCCGAAGACCTACGCCCGCGACGAGATCCCCAAGATCGACCACTATCCCGACGGCCAGACCGCCCCCACGCCGAGCGCCATCGACTTCAAGCCGGGCGAGCTGTTGGGCAGCGTGTCCGGCGAGCTGGGGCTTCGGAAGTTTCTCGAGGATGCCGGTCACACCCTGGTGGTGACCTCCGACAAGGAGGGCAAGAATTCCACCTTCGACAAGGAGCTGGCGGACGCCGAGGTGGTCATCTCGCAGCCCTTCTGGCCCGCCTATATGACGGCCGAGCGCATCGCCAAGGCAAACAAGCTCAAGCTCATCATCACCGCCGGCATCGGCTCCGACCACACGGACCTCCAGGCCGCAATGGACAAAGGCATCACCGTGGCCGAGGTGACCTATTCCAACTCCCTCAGCGTCGCCGAGCACGTGATGATGATGATCTTGGCACTCGTGCGCAACTACATCCCGTCCTATGGCTGGGTGATCAAGGGCGGCTGGAACATCGCCGACTGCGTTGAGCGCTCCTACGACCTCGAAGGCATGAATGTCGGCACCGTCGCCGCGGGCCGCATTGGGCTTGCCGTGCTCCGGCGTCTGAAGCCCTTCGACGTGAAGCTTCATTACACCGACAAGCACCGCCTTCCGGCGGAGGTCGAGAAGGAGCTCGGGCTCACCTATCATCCGAATGTCGAGTCGCTGGTCAAGGTCTGCGACGTGGTCACCATCAACGCGCCGCTGCATCCGGAGACCGAGAACATGTTCAACGACAAGCTGATCGGCATGATGAAGCGCGGCAGCTACATCGTGAACACCGCGCGCGGCAAGATCTGCGACCGCGACGCCATCGTTCGCGGGCTGGAGAGCGGCCAGCTCGCGGGCTATGCCGGCGACGTCTGGTTCCCGCAGCCGGCGCCGAAGGATCACCCCTGGCGGACCATGCCCCATCACGGCATGACCCCGCACGTCTCCGGCACGTCGCTGTCGGCGCAGACGCGCTATGCTGCCGGCACGCGCGAGATCCTGGAGAGCTATTTCGCCGACAAGCCCATCCGGACCGAATATCTGATCGTCGACAAGGGTAAGCTCGCCGGCACCGGCGCCAAGTCCTATACGGCTGGCGACATGACCAAGGGCACCGAGCGGGCGGCGTAAGTCAGGCCGCCACGCGGGCCAAGGTCCGTTATCGAAATGAGCCGACGCTGTCGGGTATCCGGCGGCGGCGGCGGACTGCTACGATGGCGGAATGACTCCGGCGCTGCGCAAGGTCGTCATTGTCGTCGCCATCCTGAACTTGGCCTATTTTGGGGTCGAGTTCGCGGTGGCCCTTGCCATCGGCTCGGTCTCGCTGTTTGCCGACAGCGTCGATTTTCTCGAGGACGCCTCGATCAATCTCTTGATCGCCGCGGCGCTGGGGTGGAGTGCGACGAGCCGGGCTCGGCTTGGCATGGCGCTGGCCGGCATCCTGCTCGTCCCCGGTCTCGCCACGCTGTGGATGGCTTTTGAGAAGTTCATGTCCCCGGTGCCGCCTGCGCCCCTGCCCCTAACCCTGACCGGCTCCGGCGCGCTTGCCGTCAATCTCACTTGCGCCCTCATGCTGGCGCGCTTCCGCGCCCATGGCGGCAGCCTCACGCGCGCCGCCTTTTTGTCGGCGCGCAACGACGTCTGGGCGAACGTCGCGATCATCGGGGCGGGACTGCTCACGGCCTACACGCTCTCTGCCTGGCCGGACTTGATCGTGGGGCTCGGCATCGCCGCGATGAACGCCGACGCAGCGCGCGAGGTCTTTAGCGCGGCACGCGACGAGCATCGGGCTGCCAAGGCCTGAGCTCTGGCCAGGCATCTGTCCATCGTCACTGGACTGTCACAGCTTTGGCGGAGGGACGCGTGCGCTCCAAACAGGGCCCCTGTTTCGTAAAGAACGCGAGCATTGGAAAAATCTTGCGCTAGGGTTTGTTGCCGGCAGTTAGCAAGGGTCTTGCGGCGGGGTCCCCGCCCGTTCAAACTATTGGCAATCAAAACGCGCGTCAGAACAAACAAACGTCTTCCGGGGGGAATACGAACATGGCGAGCCTTGCACTAGGAAGGACTGACTTAGGGCTAGGTCTGCTCGACAAGGAGCGCACCATCGCGGGGCCGGGCTACAACCGCTGGCTCGTCCCGCCGGCGGCCCTTGCCATCCATCTCTGCATCGGCATGGCCTATGGCTTCAGCGTGTTCTGGCCGCCGCTGCAGCGCGCTCTCGGGGTGGCCGCTGGGACGGGCAAGGCCATCGTCTGCCCCGGCGATGCAACCACCTTCTTCGGCAAAGTTGCCATCACCGCGCATGCGCTGTTTGCCACCGATTGCGACTGGACCCAGTTCGATCTCGGCTGGATGTTCACGCTGTTCTTTGTCCTTCTCGGCACCTCGGCGGCCATCTGGGGCGGCTGGCTGGAGCGCGCCGGACCCCGCAAGGCGGGCGTCGTGGCGGCTTTGTGCTGGTGCGGCGGCCTCCTGATTTCCGCCATTGGCGTCTATATCCATCAGCTCTGGCTGATGTGGCTCGGCTCGGGCGTGATCGGCGGCATCGGGCTTGGCCTCGGCTACATCTCCCCCGTCTCGACCCTGATCAAATGGTTCCCGGACCGGCGGGGCATGGCGACCGGCATGGCCATCATGGGCTTCGGCGGCGGCGCCATGATCGGCAGCCCGTTCGCTGCCATGCTGATGAACTATTACGCCACCCCGACCTCGGTCGGGGTGTGGGAGACCTTCGTCACGCTGGCCGTGATCTATTTCGCCTTCATGCTGGGAGGCGCCTTCGGCTATCGGCTGCCGCCGCCCGGCTGGCGGCCGGCGGGCTGGATTCCTGTGGCGAGCGCCAAGGCGATGATCACCACCGGGAACGTCCACCTAACGGACGCCCACAAGACGATCCAATTCTGGCTGATCTGGGCGGTGCTCTGCCTCAACGTCTCGGCCGGCATCGGCATCATCGGGGCGGCCTCGCCCATGCTGCAAGAAACCTTCGGCGGCAGGCTGTTCGGCGATGCGACCATCGGCTTTGCCCAGTTCAGCGACGCCCAGAAGGCGCAAGCCGCACTGGTCGGCGCCGCCTTTGTTGGCCTGTTTTCCCTGTTCAACATCGCCGGCCGCTTCTTCTGGGCCTCGCTGTCGGACAAGATCGGGCGGAAGGTCACCTATTTCACCTTTTTTACCCTCGGCTTTCTCTGCTACGCGGCAGCGCCGGCGCTCGCGACCCTCGGCATGCTGGGGCTGTTCGCCGCCGCCTTCTGCCTCATCGCTTCCATGTATGGCGGCGGTTTTTCCGCCATCCCGGCCTATCTTGCCGACGTGTTCGGCACGCAGTTCGTGGGCGCCATTCACGGCCGGCTGCTCACGGCCTGGTCGACCGCCGGTATTGTGGGTCCCGTTATCGTGAACTACATGCACGATAACCGGCTCGCCCAAGGGATCCCTCCCGATCAGCTCTACCACCCGATTTTCTACGTGCTCGCCGGCCTGCTGGTGGCGGGTTTCATCTGCAACGCGCTGATCCGACCTCTGCACCAAAAGTGGTTCATGGACGAAAAAGAGGTGGAGGCGCTTCAGGCCAAGGTCAAAGCGCCGGTCGAAAAGGCTGAAAAGGCTAGGGGCGGCGCGCCGGCCGCAGAGCCCGCGGGCATCGACGCCAAGGTGCTACTGGCCTGGGCCGCCGTGGGCATACCCCTTGCCTGGGGGATCTGGATCACGGTGCAGAAGGCTCTGGTGCTCTTTAAATAGGCACCCGGCCAGGGGCCACGGGGAGGGGCCATAGGGCAAAACCAGGGATTTTTCCAGGCCGTGGTAGGAACCTTGCCAGATGTTCCTGTCAGAATTTCTTAATGTGGTAGTCAGGCCGTTTTCATCAGGAAGTCATGAGGTATCCATGCCGACACCCCTAATGTCTAACTCGTAAGTTCACCGAAGGAGACGACCCAATGAAAGAGTGGCTGAAACCCGAGATCACCGAGTCTGAGGCTGGCATGGAAGTTACGAGCTACCTCCCGGCCGAGCTGGACCGCGCTTAATCCAAGCGTCGATCATTACGAGTTTTGCTCGATGACGGCCTCCGCGAAAGCAGGGGCCGTCATTGCTTTTGGCGGCGGCTGTGCCGCGCATGGCTGCTAGCGTCGCTCGCGGCCTCTCCTCCCGCCGGGTCCTTCCCCGCCTGCTACTTCGGGCAGGCCTCGCGCCGCGATCGTCCAGCCTAGTCAATCCGCGGGGGACCCCCACCACGCCCGCAACCGGGGACCCCTCCCCCCGCGAAGGGGTGACAGGACAGGGTTCGCCCCGATATGGTCCGGCCCCTGACCTGAGCCAACACGACCCCCAACATGAACGACTCCACGACACGACAGATGACCAACACCGTCACCGGCAACTACTTCGAGGACTTCAAGCTCGGGCAACAGATCGTGCACGCCACCCCGCGCACGGTGACCGTCGGCGATGTGAGCCTGTTCACCGCGCTCTACGGCTCCCGCTTCGCCGTGCAGTCCTCCGACGCCTTCGCGGAAAGCATTGGCTACGCCAGAGCGCCGATCGACGACCTCCTCGTCTTCCACATCGTCATCGGCAAGACGGTACCCGACATCTCCCGCAACGCCATCGCCAATCTCGGCTATGCCGAGTTCCGCTTCCTTAGGCCCGTCTATCCTGGCGACACGCTCGCCTCCACCTCCGAGGTGATCGGGGTGAAGGAGAACTCCAACGGCAAGAACGGCACCGTCTATGTGCGCTCCACCGGCTCTAATCAGCATGGGCAACCGGTGCTCTCCTACGCCCGCTGGGTGATGGTCAACAAGCGCGACTTAGGCGCGCCGGCTCCTGAGCCCGTGGTGCCGAAGCTTGCCGGATGCGTCGATCCGGCTAGTCTTGGGGAGGCGCTGCCCCCACTTTCGCTGGCCGGCTACGACTTCGCTCTCGCGGGCTCGCCGCGGCGTTGGGGCGACTACGCCAAGGGCGAGAAGATCGACCATGTGGACGGGCAAACGATAGAGGAGGCCGAGCACCAGCTCGCCACCCGCCTGTTCCAGAACACCGCGCGGGTGCATTTCAACCAGCACGTGGAGGGCAAAGGCCGCTTCGGCCGCCGCCTCGTCTATGGCGGCCACATCATCTCCATCGCCCGAAGCTTAAGCTTCAACGGGCTGGCCAACGCCTTCCACATTCTGGGGCTCAACGGCGCCCGCCACGTGGCGCCCTCCTTCGCCGGCGACACCATCTATGCCTGGAGCGAAGTGCTGGAGAAGGCGGAGCTTCCGGGGCGGACCGACATGGGCGCGCTGCGCCTCAGGACCTTCGCCGTCAAGGACCGCTCAGGCGCCGACTTCGCAGGCATAAGCGCCGACGGCAGCCACGAGGAGGGCGTGGTGCTGGACATGGACTATTGGGCGGCGCTGCCGCGCTAGAGCACTTTCCGGGCT
>PLBV01000027.1 GCA_003135455.1 Hyphomicrobiales bacterium
CGCGCGCGGCGGCGGCCGGCGCCGCCTCCGTCGTCGACCGGGCTACCCTCCATCCGACGATCGAGGACGCGATCGGCGACCTCACCCTCGTGCTTGCGACCACGGCGCGCCCGAGGGACATGGTGAAGCGCGTGCTCACGCCGGAGACCGCCGCTTCCGAGCTCGCCCAACGCGCCAAGCGGGCCGAGCGCACGGGCGTCCTGTTCGGGCCCGAGCGAAGCGGCCTCGACAATGATGCGCTGGCGCTTGCCGACGCCATCGTCATCGCTCCCGTCAATCCGGGTCTTGCCTCCTTGAGCCTGCCGCAGGCCGTGCTCCTCATCGCCTATGAGTGGCTGAAGGCGCAAAGCGAGCCACTTTCGCTCGGCCGCGCCACGTCCTTCGATGGACCCGCCGTCGAGGGCATCGTCTTCCCCGACACCCGTCCCGCCACCAAGGCAGAGCTCATCGGCCTCTTCCAGCATCTGGAGTCCGAGCTTGACCGGGCAGGCTTTTTGCGTCCGCCGGAAAAGCGGGCCACCATGGTGCGCAGCATCCGCAACATGTTTCATCGCATGGGGGCGACTGAGCAGGACGTGCGCTCCTGGCGGGGCATCGTGACAGCACTCGCCGCCCGCCGAGACAAGCCCTGAGGAGCCATAGTTCCGCCCCGTTTCTCCTATTGCGATGGTCCGCAACGATGCTAGCTTCGGCGGCTGGAATTAAGAGGGGCAGTAATGCATAAAGCGTGGATTCAGTGGGGCGGCGCCGCAGCCACCTTAGCTTTGGCGTTGGTTTTGGCCGCGCCGGTCAAGGCGGTGGACCAGTCGGGTGTGAGACCCGTTGCCGAGGAGCTGGACAAGCGCACCAAGGCGCCGGAAGCCAAAGGCGGCGGCCTCAGCGATAGCGCCGTGCGCGTGATGTCGACCTTCGCCTGGTCGCTGCTTCCGGATGAATATCCCGATACCCAGGGCAAGAAGGTCAAGATCGACAAGTCCGACCCCAACAAGTTCTTCATCCCCGCCGATGACGCACGCCGGATCATCCGGGTTGCGACCCGCTCTGCCTATGCCGAAGTCTGCGATCTGCGCGATCTGGAGAAGTCCAACTACCAGACGTTGATGAAAGGCGAGGAGGCACGCAAGGTCTGGAGCCGCGAGCAGATGATGTTCATCAACGCGCTGCACATGTTCTCGGTCTCCTACTTCACCGGCAGCGCGAAGATCACCGAGAGCGACGAGCCCAACACGCCGCCGAAGTTGCCGGGCACCAACGTGACGCCGGCGCCGGCGGAGACGGCCGCGGGGGCGCAAACCGCGAACACCAGCACGCCGGCTGAGGCTAGTCCGCCGGCGGAAGGCGCGGCCCAAATCATCACCCCGAAGAAGCTCGACTGCCCGCCGGAGCAGAAGGAGAGGGTGCGGCAGTCGATCGCCGCTTACGTGCAGGCGGCCAAGGCTTCGCCGCCACAAGCCACGCAAGGCGCTGAGGCCCCCAAAACGGCACCCGTGGCCGGCGGCTCCAATTGACACTTTCGCATCGTTGCGTGTAACAGAGCGCGTAAGCGAAGGCGCGGCTGCGGGGCCGGTGAGGCCCTGAAGGCTGCTATTGCCATCATCGCGACAGGTTTTTAAGAGCCGGCCTCGTGGGGCGCGATAGACCTCCCGCGAGCAGGCTAGGTTTGGCTTTGGAGCTATTAGAATGACGAAGCGTATCAACGCGAAGCACAAGATCGACCGCCGGCTCGGCGAGAACATCTGGGGACGCCCGAAGAGCCCCTATAACAAGCGCGAATATGGCCCCGGCGAGCACGGGCAGCGCCGGCGCGGCAAGCTCTCCGACTACGGCCAGCAGCTCCGCGCCAAGCAGAAGCTGAAGGGCTATTACGGCAACATCACCGAAAAGCAGTTCAAGGCCATCTATCGCGAGGCAGCGCGGCTTAAGGGCGATACCAGCGAGAAGCTGATCGGGCTCTTGGAGCGGCGGCTCGACGCCGTCGTCTATCGGGCGAAATTCGTGCCGACCGTATTCGCCGCGCGGCAGTTCGTGTCCCACGGCCATGTGCGGGTCAATGGCCGGCGCGTCAACATCGCAAGCTTCCGCTGCCGCGAAGGCGACGTGATCGAGGTCAAGGACAAGGCCAAGGATGCGGGGATCGTGCTGGAAGCGGTCCAGAACCCGGAGCGCGACGTGCCCGATTATCTGGAGGTCGACCACTCCAAGATGACGGCGAGGCTGCTCAGGACGCCGATGCTCGCCGATGTGCCGTACCCGGTGATCATGGAGCCCAACCTCGTCATCGAGTTCTACTCGCGCTAGAGCATGATCTTAGAAAAGTGGGAACCGGTTTTCCGATAAGATCATGCTCAAACAAAAAGCTAGAAGCGCTGTCGGGATTCTATTTCACGCGATAGCGCGCTAGACGAGGGCGGTGAGCAGCTAGGCTCAAGCGTTACGTCGAACCCCCCTCCCTCGCAAGGGGGAGGGGAAGAGCAAGCGGATCCTCCCCGTTCTGATCATTGATCGCTGACGCCTCGGCACGCTGCGATCACGCCGTCAGCGTCTGAGCGTTGTGGGCGATGCCCTTGGCGTCGAGTAGCCCCTGCAGCTCGCCTGCCTGGAACATCTCGCGCACGATATCGCAGCCGCCCACGAACTCGCCCTTGACATAGAGTTGCGGGATTGTCGGCCAGTTGGAATAGGCCTTGATGCCGTCGCGCACGCCCATGTCCTCGAGCACGTTGATGTCTTTGAAGTCGACGCCGAGATGGTTGAGCATCTGCGCGACCTGCATGGAGAAGCCGCATTGCGGCGTCTCTCTCGTACCCTTCATGAACAGCACGACGTCGTTGCCCGCGACCTGCTTGCCAATCCAGTCCTGAATGTCTTCCTGGCTCGTCATTCCGATCTCCTTAGGACGGCGCCCGTGTCGTGAGCGCGAGCGCGTGTAGCGCCCCGCCGATATTGCCTTTGAGCGCCTCATAAACCATTTGGTGCTGCTCTACCCGCGTCTTGCCGAGAAACGCCTCGGAGACGACGGTCGCGGCATAGTGATCCCCGTCGCCGGCCAGGTCGTCGATGCTGACGGTGGCATCGGGGAAGCGCTGCTTGATCAGCCGCTCGATGTCTTCGGCCTGCATGGCCATGGTCAGCCTTGCCTCCTGTTCAGCCGATCTTAGCGGCCATCAGCTCCGGCAACCAGCGCTCATGGACGACGCGCAAAGCGTGGAGCGAAAGTGGCGCTTCGCCCGGAAGTTTCAAGGCTTGGCCTGAAACGGTGCCGAGAATGCGTGCCGGCACTTGGGCCTTGCCCGCCTCTGCGAGCGCCGGCGCCACCTCTCCCGGAGCAAGTGCTACGACGTAGCGCCCCTGGTCCTCGCCGAACCAGACCGCATGGGCCGGGAGCCCTTCAGGGGCCGGATCGAGCCCGACGCCGCGCCCCCCGGCAAGCGCCATCTCCGCCGCCGCGACCATGAGCCCGCCATCGGAGACGTCGTGGACGGCCGACACACGTCCCTGCCGGATCAGCCGCCGGACGAGATCGCCTGTGCGGCGCTCCGCGGCAAGATCGACCGGCGGCGGCGCACCGCGTGTCGCGCCTAACATGAGCTCCTGATAGAGCGACTGGCCGAGATGGCCGGCCTCGGCCCCGAATAGGATCAGCACGTCTCCGTCGCGGGAAAGACCCATGCGCGCCATCTGCGCGATGTCGGGGATGAGGCCCACGCCACCTATTGCCGGCGTGGGCGGGATGGCGACGCCGTTCGTCTCGTTATAGAGCGAGACATTGCCCGAGACGACGGGGAAGGCGAGAGCGCGGCAAGCCTCGGCCATGCCTTCCAAGGCGGCGACGAACTCGCCCATGATCTCCAGCCGCTCCGGATTGCCGAAATTCATGCAGTCGGTGATGGCGAGAGGATCGGCGCCGACCGCGGTCAAGTTGCGCCAGCATTCCGCCACCGCCTGTTTGGCGCCTTCGCACGCATCGGCCGCGCAATAGCGGGGCGTCACGTCGCAGGAGATGGCGAGACCTTTCTCCGTGCCATGCACGCGCACGACGCCTGCATCGCCGCCCGGGCGCTGTACCGTATCGCCCATCACCATGTGGTCGTATTGCTGCCAGATCCAGCGGCGCGAGGAAAGGGCAGGGGAGCCCATCAGCGCTTCGAGCGCTCCAAGCAGGCTGTTCGGCGCGGGCACGTCTTCAGGCGCAATAAACGGAGCGGGAGCTTTGCGCGTGTAGGGCCGCTCATAGAGGGGCGCCGCATGGGCCAGCGCCGACAGCGGGATGTCCGCCTCGATGGCCCCGCCGTGGCGCACCACGAGCCGGCCGGTGTCGGTGGTGCGGCCGATGACGGCGAAGTCGAGCTCCCATTTGGCGAAGATGCGCTGGGCGATCGTCTCGCCGCCCGGCTTCAGCACCATGAGCATGCGTTCTTGGCTCTCCGACAGCATCATCTCGTAGGCNNAGCATGCGCTCCTGGCTTTCCGACAGCATCATCTCGTAGGCGGTCATGGCCGCTTCGCGGGTCGGCACCTGGTCGAGATCGAGCTCGATACCGACGCCCCCCTTGTCGGCCATCTCGACCGAGGAGGAGGTGAGGCCCGCGGCGCCCATGTCCTGGATAGCGACGATGGCGTCCTCGGCCATCAGCTCCAGACACGCTTCGAGCAGCAGCTTCTCGGTGAAAGGGTCGCCCACCTGCACGGTTGGCCGCTTCTCCTCCGACGCCTCGTCGAACTCGGCCGAGGCCATGGTGGCGCCATGGATGCCGTCACGGCCGGTCTTGGAGCCCACATAGACCACCGGCAGCCCCACGCCCTTGGCGGCCGACTTGAAGATGCGGGAGGCATCGACGAGCCCCACGCACATGGCGTTGACCAGGATGTTGTCGTTGTAGCGGGCGTCGAAGTTGGTCTCCCCGCCCACGGTCGGCACGCCCATGCAGTTGCCGTAGTCACCGATGCCGCCGACGACCCCCGCGACCAGGTGCCTGGTCTTGGGGTGGTCGGGCGCGCCGAACCGAAGCGCGTTCATGTTGGCGATGGGGCGCGCGCCCATGGTGAACACGTCGCGCATGATGCCACCCACGCCGGTTGCGGCTCCCTGATAAGGCTCGATGTAGGAGGGGTGGTTGTGGCTCTCCATCTTGAAGACGGCGGCCAGGCCGTCGCCGAGATCGACCACGCCGGCATTCTCGCCTGGACCCTGAATGACCTGTGGCCCTTCGGTGGGAAGCTTCTTCAGCCAGACACGCGAGGATTTGTAGGAGCAATGCTCCGACCACATGACGGAGAAGATGCCGAGCTCGGTGAGCGACGGCGCCCGCCCAAGACCCTCGAGCAGGCGGCGATATTCGCCCGCGCTGAGCCCATGCTCGGCGATGAGCGCGTCGGACAGCCCCTCCGTGCGGGCAGCACGTGCCGCGCCGCTCAAGGCAGCGCCTCCATCAGCGCCGTGAATAGCTTGGCGCCGTCGGTGCCGCCAAGGGAGGGATCGGCGGCGCGCTCCGGATGCGGCATCAGCCCGAGCACGGTGCCCGTCTTGTTATAGACGCCGGCAATATTGCGTCGGGAGCCGTTGGGGTTTGCGCCTTCCGTGATCTCGCCGTCCTTTTCGCTGTAGCGGAACGCCACGCGGCCTTCGCCTTCTAGCCGGTCCAGCGTCGTCTCGTCGGCGAAATAGCTGCCGTCCTTATGGGCGATGGGGAAGGTGACGACCTCGCCTTCAGCGTAGCCGCTTGTGTAGAGCGTGTCGTTCCGCTCCACCTTGAGATGCACGTCCTTGCAGATGAACTTCAGCGAGGCGTTGCGCATGAGCACGCCCGGCAGCAGCCCTGCCTCGGTTAGCACCTGGAAGCCGTTGCAGATGCCGAGCACCGGGGTGCCGGCGTGCGCGCGCTTGACCACCTCGCGCATCACCGGCGAGTGCGCCGCCATGGCGCCGGAGCGGAGATAGTCGCCATAGGAGAAACCGCCCGGCAGCACGATGAGGTCGCTTGCCGGCAGCTCGGCGTCCCCATGCCAGACCATGGCGGGGGGAGCGCCCGTCGCGGCCTCGAGCGCTACCGCGGCGTCGCGGTCGCAATTCGAGCCGGGGAAAACGATGATGCTCGCTTTCATCTGGGCAGTCCGGTCTCTTTCCCCTCCCCTGAAAGGGGAGGGTCGAACCACCGGAGGTGGTCCGGGGAGGGGTCAATTGCGTCCCAGACCCGGACGGCTTCGCTATCCGACCTCCCCCTTTCAGGGGGAGGGAGTAAAGCGTCAAGCTGCCTCGAGCTCATAGGCGTAGTTCTCGATGATGGTGTTGGCCAACAGCTGCTCGCACATGCGTTTCACCTCGGCGCGGGCGCGCTCGGGATCGCTCTCCGCCACCTCGACCTCGATATATTTGCCCTGGCGCACATTGCCAACGGCGCCGAAACCAAGGGCGTGCAGCGCGCCTGCGATCGCCTTGCCCTGCGGGTCGAGCACGCCAGGCTTCAAGGTGATGGTGATGCGCGCCTTCATGCGGGCCTCTACCGCCAAGCTATTTCGAGCGGACCAGCACCGGGCCGCCGCGCGCCCGCATCGGATTGTCTACATGCAGGCCGAGCCGCCGCGCCACCTCCTGGTAAGCTTCCACCAGCCCACCGAGGTCGCGGCGGAAGCGGTCCTTGTCGAGCTTGTTTTGCGTCTCGATGTCCCAGAGCCGGCAGCAATCGGGCGAGATCTCGTCGGCCAAGATGATGCGCATTATGTCGTTCTCCCACAGCCGGCCGAACTCGCATTTGAAATCGACGAGCCTGATACCGACGCCGAGGAAGAGGCCGGAGAGGAAATCGTTGACCCGGAGCGCCAGCGACATGACGTCGTCGATCTCCTGCGGGGAGGCCCAGCCGAAGGCGGTGATGTGCTCCTCGGTGACCATGGGGTCCCCAAGGGCGTCCGACTTGTAATAGAACTCCACGATGGAGCGGGGCAGGGCGGTGCCCTCGTCGATGCCGAGCCTGGTGGACAGCGAGCCCGCTGCGACGTTACGCACCACCACCTCGAGCGGGATGATCTCCACCTCGCGGATCAGCTGCTCGCGCATGTTGAGCCGCTTGATGAAATGAGTGGGCACGCCGATCTCGCCGAGCTTCACGAACAAATATTCGGAGATGCGGTTATTGAGGACGCCCTTGCCTTCGATCCGATCGTGCTTCTTGTTGTTGAAGGCGGTGGCGTCGTCCTTGAAGTGCTGCACCAGAGTGCCGGGCTCGGGGCCCTCATAAAGGATCTTGGCCTTACCTTCGTATACGCGGCGTCGCTTGTTCATGTTACGTTCCTCTCGCCCAAACGGCTGTAAACAACTGACAAAACACCGGTGGCGCGGGAAGGGTCACCCATGCCGCGAGACAGTCACCCTATTACCATGGCCGGAATCGACAACCGAGGTGTTGGCGCGACCTTAACGTAAGGGGAGAGGGGAAACAACGTTTGCCGTCCGCGGCACCTTTGCGCGCCGGCATTGGTTGATTTGCAAGGATTTTCAGGGTATCCCTCGCCGCCGGCACGCCACGATTTGACTGCCGTTTTTCGATGGCCAGCGGCCGATTCGCGGTTTCTTGGGAGGCCTTAAAGAGATGACCACGTTTGAGGATCGCGAGAAGGGCTTCGAACGGAAGTTCGTCCATGATGAGGAGCTTAGGTTCAAGGCCACGGCGCGGCGGAACAAGCTTCTCGGGCTGTGGGCGGCGGCGAAGATGGGGCTCGCCGGCGATGCGGCGCAGGCTTACGCGCGCGAGGTGATCAAGGCCGATCTGGAGCAGCCGGGGGAGGAGGACGTGTTCCGCAAGGTGCGCGGCGATTTCGATGCTCGCGGCGTCGACCAGTCCGACCACCAGATCCGCCACATGATGGCTGACCTCATGGGCCAGGCTCTTGTCCAGATCGAAACCGAAGGCAAGGCCTGAAGCGGCGTCCATGGGGGTAGATCACTTCCGCAAGGCCGCTTCCGAGCGCCGGACGCTGCTCAACGCCTGGCTGACACTCAATTCCCCGTTTCTCATCGAGCTGATCGGGGAGGCCGGCTGGGACTGCATCACCATCGACCAGCAGCACGGCGTGGGCGGCAATGAGGCGCTGCTCGGCTGCCTGACCGCGGCCCGAGCCTGCGGGCTGCCCACCATCGTGCGCGTCGCCGAGAACGACCCAGGGCTCATCGGCCGGGCGCTGGACGCCGGCGCCCAAGGCATCATGTGTCCGTTGATCGAGACGCTGGAGCATGCCGACGCCTTCGTCCGGGCGGTCAAGTTCCCGCCGAGGGGCTTGCGCAGCTGGGGTCCCTACCGGGCGCGCCTCGGTTATGAGGGCGACTATTTCACCACTGCCAATGCCTGGACCATCGCCTGCCCCCAGATCGAGACCAAGGGCGCGCTGGACCAGCTCGACGAGATCCTGGCGCTCGACGGCGTGGACATGGTCTGCCTCGGCCCCAACGACCTTTCCGTGGCGCTGACGGGTCGCCTCGACATCTGGGCACCCGAGGTCAGGGAGGCCGTGACTCTGGTTCTCAGCAAATGCCGAGAAATGTCTGTTATGGCGTTGATTTTCGCCAATGACGTCGACTATGCGCGGCCGCTGATCGAAGCTGGCTGGGACGTGGTGGCGGTGGGCACCGACGCCGGCTGGTTCTCCAAGGCCGCAGCCGAGGTGAAACGCCAAGCCTGCGCGAAGGTCTGAACTCGGCTAAGCTAACGGCAACAGGGGGATCGAGCATGCGCCTTTTCACGCTGATTGCCGTCTTTGCCGTCTTTGCCGTCGCGCTCATGCTTGGCGCCGGCGCAGTCTCGGCTCGCGAGGGCAAGACCACCTCGGAGCTCGCCCTGCGGGCCGGGCCTGCCCCCAAGACCGAGCTGTTGCTGAGCATTCCCGCGGGCTCAAGCGTCGATGTCGGTCCTTGCGCGCGCGGCTGGTGCAAGGTGACCTGGACGAGCTATTCCGGCTATGCGAGCCAGGGGGGCCTTGCGGTTGAGAGGGTCGCTGCCGCCGCGCCCGGCGCGGTGGAGGAGGGGGTAACTCCCGTCTTCCCGCGTTACCCCTATCATGCAGGCCACTACCCGACGGCGGACTCCTATTACGACCTGCCGCCTTACGCGGACATTTCGCCATCCTATTATCGCTGGCGTTATTTCCTGACGCTGCGGGAACGGGGCCGCTATCGCTACGTTCCTTACGTCTTCACCCGCAACAACTACCACAACTGACCCCAAGGCGTGGGCGGCGGCGCCATCGCCTCATTAGGCCCTGTCATGCCCACCAACGGGCCCGGCATTTGGCCGGCCCGATGACAGGCTCCAGCGGGCATCCAGTAATCACTTGCTTCAGTGAGAATCCCTGCGGTGCCATTCCGCAAGACCGGGGTTACTGGATCGCCCGGTCAAGCCGGGCGATGACAATGGCAGTGTGCTGGAGGGCAAGCGGCTATCCCGCGCCCTTACCGAACACGCGGTGGAAGATCGTATCGACGTGCTTCAGATGATAGTCGAGGTCGAACTGCGCGCGCAGCGTGGGCTCGGGCAGCGCGGCGAGCACGTCCTTGTCCTTGAGCAGCAGGGCGAGGAAATCGCCACCGCCGTCCCAGACCTTCATGGCGTTCCGCTGCACGAGCCGGTAGGCGTCCTCGCGGGGGAGCCCGGCCTCGGTCAGCGCCAGCAGCACGCGCTGGGAGTGAATGAGGCCGCCTAAGCGATCGAGATTGGCGCGCATGCGCTCCGGGTAAACCACGAGCCGCTTCACGATATCGGTCAGCCGGTGAAGCGCGAAATCCAGCGCGATGGTCGAGTCGGGCCCGATCACCCGCTCGACCGAGGAATGCGAGATGTCGCGCTCGTGCCAGAGCGCCACGTCCTCCAGCGCCGGCAGCGCATAGGCGCGGACGAGGCGCGCGAGCCCGGTGATATTCTCCGACAGCACGGGATTGCGCTTATGGGGCATGGCGGAGGAGCCCTTCTGCCCCTCGCTGAAATATTCCTCCGCCTCCAGCACCTCGGTCCGCTGCAGATGCCTGATCTCGGTGGCCAGCCGCTCCACCGAGCCTGCCACCACAGCGAGCGTGGCGAAATACTGCGCGTGGCGGTCGCGCGGGATCACTTGCGTGGAGATCGGCTCTGGCTTCAGCCCGAGCTTCTCCGCCACATAGGCCTCCACGCGGGGGTCGACATGGGCGAAGGTGCCCACGGCGCCGGAGATGGCGCAGGTGCTCACCTCCTCCTTCGCCGCTTGGAGCCGTTCTCGGGCGCGAGCGAACTCCGCATAGGCATAAGCGAGCTTGAGCCCGAAGGTGGTGGGCTCGGCATGGACGCCGTGGCTGCGCCCGACCGTGGGGGTGTGCTTGTGCTCGAAGGCGCGCGCTTTGAGCGCAGCGAGCAGGCCGTCGACATCGGCAATGAGCAGGTCCGCGGCCTTGACCAGCTGCACGTTGAGGCAGGTGTCGAGCACGTCCGACGAGGTCATGCCCTGATGCAGCAGCCGCGCCTCGGGCCCCACATGCTCGGCCACGCTGGTGAGAAAGGCGATGACGTCGTGCTTCACCTCGCGCTCGATGGCGTCGATGCGCGCGATGTCGAAGCCGCCGCGCGCCCGCACTGCCTCGGCCGACTCCTCAGGGATCAGCCCGAGCTTGGCCATGGCCTCGGCCGCGTAGGTCTCGATCTGGAGCCAAATGCGGAATTTGGTCTCGGGCTCCCAAAGGCGAGCCATGTCGGGGCGGCTGTAGCGGGGGATCATGCGCGCGTGAAAATCCTATCGTGCAGAGTGCGGGCCGCCCCTCAAATCGAGGCGCAAGGCTCAGGCGGCAACCATGGCGGGCTTACGCGGCCCGAACCACGCCAGATAGAACGCAGCCGTTAGGATCAGCGCCGCATAGGCCGGGCGAGGCGGCACCAGCATGTCGAGCACGAAAGTGATGAGGTTGCTTTGCGAGGTCCAATACATGCCCGACAAGGACCAGTCCTGCTGGTTCGGATAGCGGATGACGCTGTCGATCAGCCGGAACAGGCCGCCGAAGCTGCAAAAGGCCACGACGAAGACGAAGAGGGCGAAGAGGAGGCGCACGACGAGCCCGCGTTGCGCGGCGAAGCCTTGCACCCACCAGGCGAGCAGGGCGGCGAGGCCGCCAGCGTAGCCCACGATGCGCAAGGTGTCCTGGGTCCGCTCATTGGTGATGGTGTCGGGCTGCACCAGGAGCCCCTGCATCGAGATGCCGATGACGAGTGCGAAGAGGATCGCGAGCACGAAGCCGACCACCTTGCCGAACGTGACCTTTTCCATTGCCGCAACTCCTCCCCCTGGCGCTGCGCGCCCTTTGGCGCGAGGCCCGCGCGCTTGCCCTGCCAACTATGCAAGGGAAACGGGCCGGCGGCAATCGTTGAGGGCCGCTATGCCGACTTGCCGGGCCCTCACGTTTATGGTCCGATCCCCCGCGACCCAAGCGAGTGGTGAGGAGGCAAAGAGCCATGGCATTCGATGACCTTGAGGCGGAGCTCGCTCTGCTCCTCAACCAGATGAACCCTCCTCCTGAGGACCCGCATGAGCTCTATCTGCGCATCTTCGAGAAGCTGAACGAGTTCAAGGCGCTCGGCCTGCCGCTCCCCGATGATTTGGTGCGGGCGGAGAAGGAGCTCGAGCGGCACTTCGAATCCCAGCGGCCGCACAAGGGCCCTGCCAAGAAAAGCTAGCCGACCAAGGTTGCAACCAGGCGCGCCTATTGTCCGGGCCGGTTATCCTTCGTCATGGCCGGGCTTGTCCCGGCCATCCACGTCGTCTTTGGCGAGAGGCGAAGACGTGGATGGGCGGGACACCGCCCGCGCATGACGTGTTCGATATGGAAGAGGGTGGAACGCTCGCCCCGCCCGTCTCAGTCGGTGATCTGCTCGTAGGTGCCGTTCGACCAGCGATAGACGGCGTAAGGCGGCAGGTTCGGATCGCCCTTCTCGTTGAACTTGAACTTGCCGACCACGGTGTCGAACTCGGTGTCGTTCATCGCCTTGACCACGCCCGCCGACTCGGTGGTGCCGGCCTTCTCGGCCGCCTGCTTCCACACCTGCATCGCGGCATAGGTGTAGAGCACGTAGCCCTCGGGCTCGACGCCCTTGTCCTTGAAGCGCTTCACCACGTCGGCGGCGGCGGGGTTCTTGCGCGGGTCGGGCGAGAAGGTCATCAGCGTGCCTTCGCCGGCATTGCCGGTGATCGACCAGAACTCCTGCGTGATCAGCGCATCGCCGCCCATCAGGATGGTGGCCATGCCCTGGTCGCGCATCTGGCGCACGATCAGGCCGGCCTCGGTGTGATAGCCGCCGAGATAGAGCACGTCGACATTGGCCTGCTTCAGCTTGGAGACGAGCGCGGAATAGTCTTTCTCGCCGGCGGTGATCGCCTCATACATCACCTCCTGCTTGCCGGCCTCGTTCATGGCCTTCTTGGTCTCGTCGGCGAGGCCTTTGCCGTAGGCGGTCTTGTCGTGGACGAAGGCGATATTCTTGTCGCCGAAGTTGCTCGCGAGATATTTGCCGGCGACGCCGCCCTGCTGGTCGTCGCGGCCGCACACCCGGTAGATGTTCGGTCCGGCGCGGTCGTCGGTGAAGGCGGGGTTGGTGGAGGCGGGCGAGATCTGCACCATGTTCGATTCGGCATAGACCTTCGACGCCGGGATCGAGGAGCCCGAGCAATAATGACCGGCGACCAGCGCGACATTGTTGCCGGTCATCTGGTTGGCGACCGCGACCGCCTGTTTCGGGTCGCAGGCGTCGTCGCCGATTTGAAGGTCGAGCTTCTTGCCGAGCACGCCGCCGGCGGCGTTGATGTCAGCCACGGCCATCTCGCCGCCATTCTTCATCTGGGCGCCGAAGGAGGCGTATTGACCGGTGACCGGGCCGACCACGGCGACCGGGGTCGTGTTGTTGCCACCACCTCCGCCGCAACTCGCAATGATCGACGCTGCAGCCAAAGCGACGATCAGCCCGGCGATTCGTTTCATGCCCACCTCCCTGTTGAACTCCACTTCACCTTACAGCATTTGTGTGGGGTTGACTGCCTGGCCAGCGGCGCTCAGCGCGTCCGCCAGGTGAGCGGGCTCGTGCGCTCATAGAGCCAGCGATATTGCGTCACCATCTGGGTCGTGCGCATGGCGCGGTAGCCGAGGCTGGCGCCTATGAGCAGAATTCCGTAGGCGACCAGATAATAGGGGAGCGACAGCAGCGTGCCGTTGAACAGCGCATAGTGGAAGAAGCGCACGGCGGCAGCGAGCAGGGCCATGTAGAAGAATACGCGGCCGAACGGTTTCCAGGAGCGGGCGAGCCCGCGGCCGGACAGGAAGGCCGCGCCGCCGCCCAGGATCACGGTGAGCACCAGGAACACCCAAGGCCCGTCGTCGGACAGCAGGCTCACCGCGAAGCTCCTTGCCGGGATGCTGCCCCGGCGCCGCCGTCGAGATAGGCGGTCTTGATCTCTTCGGTGTTGAGCAGCTCCTTGCCGCTGCCCGTGAGCGTGATGCGGCCATTGACCATCACATAGGCGCGGTGGGCGAGCTTGAGCGCGTGATAGGCATTTTGCTCGACGAGGAACACGGTGAGTCCTTCGCGGTTCAGCTCTTTGATCACCGCGAAGATCTGCTTCACGATGAGGGGGGCCAGACCGAGCGACGGCTCGTCGAGCAGCAATAGCTTCGGCCGCCCCATCAGCGCCCGCCCAACGGCAAGCATCTGCTGCTCGCCGCCCGACAGCGTGCCGCCACGCTGATTGCGGCGCGCCTTGAGCAGCGGGAATAAGGTGCAGACGCGATCCAGGTCCCGGTCGAACCCGGAAGGATCGTTGGCGACGATGGCGCCCATCTGCAAATTCTCCAGCACCGTCATGCGCGAAAAGATCCGCCGTCCCTCCGGGGCCTGCACGATGCGTAAGCGCGCGATGGTGTGGGTCGGGAGGTTGGTGATGTCGCGACCCTCGAAAAGGATCGATCCTTCGCGGGCGCGGGGGCGGCCGAAGATGGTCATCATCAGCGTCGTCTTGCCCGCGCCGTTGCCGCCGATCAACGACACGACCTCGCCTGGATAGATGTCGACGCTCACCCCATGCAGCACCGGGATGCGCCCATAGCAGGCGGTCACGCCCCGCATCTCAAGCAGCGGCTCGGTCATAGGCCCACCTTGTGCTCGACCTGATCGAGCTCGTCATCGGCTACGCCGAGATAGGCCGCGATCACCTGCGGGTCGTTGCGCACCGCCTCGGATGTGCCGTCGGCGATCTTCTTGCCATAGTCGAGCACCACGAGATGGTCGGAGATGCGCATGACCACGCTCATGTCGTGCTCGATCAGGAGCAGCGCCACGCCGTCCTCGGCGCGGATCGAGAACAGAAGCTCGTTCAGCGCGTCGGACTCCCGCGCATTCAAGCCGGCAGCGGGCTCGTCCAGGCAAAGCAGCAAAGGCCGCGTGCACATGGCGCGCGCGATCTCGAGCCGGCGCTGATCGCCATAAGGTAGCTCCCCTGCGGCCGTGTCGGCGCGCGCCACGAGGCCCACTCGCTCGAGCCAGAAGCGGGCGTAGTCGATGGCTAGGGCTTCCGCCGCGCCATACCGCCCAATCCCGAGCAGCGCGCCAAGCGCGAGCCCCGAGGCGCGGGTGAGCGCGGTGTGTTGCGCCACCATGAGGTTCTCGAGCACGGTCATGCCGCTGAACAGCCGGATATTCTGGAAGGTGCGCGCGACGCGGGCGTGCGAATTGATGGCGTGGTCGTCGAGCCGCTCGAGCTTGAACTCTTTGCCGCCTGGATGGGTCAGCGTGAGCATCCCCTCGCTCGGCTTGTAGAAGCCGGTGATGCAGTTGAAGACGGTCGTCTTGCCGGCGCCGTTGGGACCGATCAAGGCGGTGATGTCACCCCGCCCCGCCTCGAAGGAGACGTCGTCCACGGCAGTGAGCCCGCCGAAGCGCATGGTGAGGTGCTCCACCTTCAGCAGGGGATCGCTCTCCCAGCTCATGCGCGCCCCTCCTTGACGAGGTCGCCTTTGATGGCGCGCCGCTTACCAAGTGTGATCGACGGCGCGCGCGAGCCGATGATGCCCCGCGGCCGCCACACCATGATCGCCACCATGGCGAGCCCGAACAGGAGCATGCGGTAAAGCGAGGGATCGAAGTCGGAGCCGAAGATGACCTTCAGCCCGGAGGTGTGGCGGAGCGCTTCGAAGCCACCCACCATGACGATGGCCGAGAGTGCCACGCCGAGCTGGCTGCCCATGCCGCCCAGTACCACGATGGCTAAGATGGTGGCGGATTCCATGAAGGTGAAGGATTCCGGGCTGATGAAGCCTTGCCGCGTGGCGAAGAAGCTGCCGGCGAAGCCGCCGAATAGAGCGCCCGTGCCGAAGGCGGTGAGCTTGGTGATGGTGGTGTTGATGCCGAGCGAGCGGCAGGCGATCTCGTCCTCGCGCATCGCCTCCCAGGCCCGCCCGATGGGCAGACGGCGCAGGCGAAGCGTCACCAGGTTGGTGACGAGCGCCAGCGCGAAGATGACGTAATAGAGGAAGATGACGGCGTGGATCGGGTCGTAGCGGAGCCCGAAAAAGCTGCTGAAGGTCTCCCCGCCGCCAGCCGCGGTCCGGCCGAAGGGAAGGCCGAAAAAGGTGGGCTTGGGGATATTGGAGATGCCATTCGGACCGTTGGTGAGGTTGGTCCAGTTGAGCAGCACCATGCGGACGATCTCTCCAAACGCGAGAGTCACGATGGCGAGATAGTCGCCTCTTAGCCGCAGCACCGGGAAGCCGAGCATGATGCCCCACAGCGCCGCAAGCAGGCCCGCGAAGGGCAGGCACATCCAGAACGACCAGCCGAAAGTGGTGGCGAGCAGCGCGAAGGTGTAGGCGCCGACCGCATAGAAGGCGACATAGCCGAGGTCGAGCAGGCCGGCGAGCCCGACCACGATATTCAGCCCCCAGCCCAGCATCACATAGGTGAGCACCAGGATGGAAAGGTCGAAGTAGTAGCGGAGCGGCAGGCCGAGATGGAAGGTCCTGTCCAGCGCATAGGTGACGATGGGGAACAGGGCGGCGGCGATAACGAGCGAGAGCGCGCCGAGATGCCCGGCGGCGCCTTCCCGCGCCAATTTCGGCAGCGGAAATTTGGGCAGCCTCCAGCGGAGCGGCCACCAGACGGACTTGGGCAGGGTCCAGCTGCGGTTCCACCAGAAGAGGCTGAGCGCGAGCCGGCCAACGAAGACGATGCCGACCACGATGGCGAGCAGCAGCGGGCGGGGCAGCAGCTTGAGCCCCTGCACGCTGTCCACGGTCCTCACGCCAAGCGTCAGGCAGAACAGGAGAAAGGCGATCAAGGCCGCGATGATGGCGTCGGCGATGGCTGACCGGAGCCGGTGGGTCGGCGCTTTACCCGGCTCGCGCAATTTCTAGACCTTCTCTACCTCAGGCCGGCCGAGCAGGCCCGTGGGAAAGAAGATCAGCACCAGCGCGAGCATCGAGAAGGCGGCGACGTCCTTGTACTCGGGGCCGTGGGGTGCGTAGGCCGACC
This sequence comes from Hyphomicrobiales bacterium, assembly GCA_003135455.1. Lineage (GTDB taxonomy): Bacteria > Pseudomonadota > Alphaproteobacteria > Rhizobiales > Methyloligellaceae > Methyloceanibacter. The sequence continues at coordinate 16,518 of PLBV01000027.1, forward strand.
AGAACGTCTCGATCAGGCCGATCACCAGCCCCCCCAGCATGGCGCCCGGCAGCGAGCCGATGCCGCCCAGCACCGCTGCCGTGAAGGCCTTGATGCCGGCGACGAAGCCGATGAAGAAGTCGATCACCCCGTAATAGAGGAGATAGAGCAGACCCGCGACGGCCGCGAGGGCGGCGCCGAGCACGAAGGTAAGCGAGATGGTGCGGTCGACATTGACGCCGCACAGCGCCGCCATCAGGCGGTCCTGCTCGCAGGCGCGCTGAGCGCGGCCGAGGGCGGTGCGGGTGATGATCAGCCAAAAGACGCCCATGAGCACAAACGTCGTCACCACGACCAGGATCTGGATGTTAGACAGGTTGACGACAAAGCCATTCTGCTCGGTGATCTGGTAGCCGCCGGTGACCACGGGGGGCAGCGGCTTGACCCTCGCCCCTTGAGCCACCTGAATGAAATTCTGCAGCACGATGGACATGCCGATGGCTGTGATCAGGGGGGCCAAGCGGAAAGACTCTCTGAGCGGCCGGTAGGCGACGCGCTCCACCGTCCAGCCCCAGACCGCGGTCAGCACCATGGCGATGATCAGCACCAGCACCAGCGCGAGCGGGATGAACGTCACACCCGCGCTCATCAGCGCGAGAAAGGCGATCAGGGCGATGAACGAGCTCACCATGAAGATATCGCCATGGGCGAAATTGATCATGCCGATGATGCCGTAGACCATGGTGTAGCCGATGGCGATCAGCCCGTAGATGGAGCCGAGTGCCAGGCCGTTGATCAGCTGCTGTAGGAAATAAGCCATAAGCGACGCCTGTCTCTCCCCCGAAGGGCCTCGCGCATGGGCTACGGTGGCCGGAGCCTCCACAAAGCCCGCTCCTTCCTAGCAAGAAGGGGTCAGAGCATTCAACACTGCTAGCGATTTTGTATGCCCAAAATCACAGCAGCATATGGGAGCCGTCGCAAAAGGGGGGGTCGCCCGTGTCCTTGCAGCCGCAGAGCAGCGCAAGCTCGGTCCGCTCCGCCGTGAACATCAGGGGCTCGATGCCGGTGCCGGTATGGGAGCCGTCGCAGAAGGGCTGTTTCTTCGAGCGCCCGCAGCGGCACCAGGCGTAGCGCCGGCCCGCCTCGAGCTCGACCTGATAGGGGCTGAGTTGCGGTCGTTCGGGCTCGTCCATGACCGGTGTGCCTTGCCTCAAGTCTGCGGCCGAAAGCGCGGAGTCCGCCCTGCATAAAGCATGATCCGGAAAAGTGGAAACCGGTTTTCCGAAACCGATCATGCTCCAACAAAAAGCTAGAGCGCTGTCGCGCTTCAACCTGACGCCTTAGCGCTCTAGCCAATTCGGCGTTGCCGCACAAGGAAGCCGTTGCCGCGTCGGCGGTGAAGGCCGGCTCAGCTCCTGCCGATGGCAAAGTGGAAGAAATTCGGCATTTGCACGAGGCGGACGAAGAAGGTCCCTTGTGGGAAGAACCGCACCTCGAGCACCGCGCTCGATGCTCGGCGGTCGAACTGGTCGAAAAGAAAGTTGCCAAGCGAATAGGCGACCGTGGCGCGCCCGCCATTAAGCGCGGCAAAGTGCGGAAGTGCCCGGTGGGGATGGGCGCCGATGATCAGCGACACGCCTGCTCGGGCGAGACCCTCGGCGAGCGCGATTTGCCGCTGGTCGGGGACGGTCTGAAATTCCACCCCCCAATGCACGAAGGCGACGAGCGGCGGCTCGGCCCCGGCGCGCCCAATCGCGTTCAACTCCTCCTCGGTGATGCGGTTGCCGAAGGGCGTTCCGATATTGTCGAGATCGGTCAGGGCCACCAGGCGAAAGGGGCCGAGATCGACGATGTCGCCATGGCGCACCGCCTTGATGCCGCTCCCCTCGAGCATGTCGACCATTCCCGCAAAGTCCGCCTTGCCCATGTCGTTGCGGTGGTTGTTGGCGACGCTCACGGCGACGACGTTCAAGGCATGCAGCCAGTCGAGCGTGGGAACCTTGGGCATGGCCAACGTCATGATCCCCGGGCTGCTGGGCATCTTCTCCACCATCACGCCTTCCAGATTGACGACGAGGTGGGTGCAGCCGGTGAGCCGCCGGCGGACCTCCTGGCACATGCGCTCAGACGTGCCTCGATAGGACAACACCTTCTGCATGTTCCTGCCAAAGAAGCTGTCGCCGGCAAAGCAATAGGTCTCGGCCGCGGACGCATCGGGCGGATCGATCATGCCGGCATCGTCGGTTGCGGGATAGATCTGAACCATGGCGCTCGTCATCAGCGCCGCGGCGGGGTCTGGCTCGAGCGGGATGCTCGCGGTGACGAGCGGAGGGGAGCGGAAGTGCTTGGCCTGCAGCCGCATCTGCACATATTGCGCGCCGCTGGAATCCGTTGCCCGCGGCTCGATCAGCCGGGCCGCGGCCGTGGCATCGGCCGCTGCCAGAACGTTCAGAAACGCCTGCTCGCGCGCTTGCGCCTCGCGTAAGGGCAGGCTCGGCGCCATATCGGTGGTTTGCAGGATGAGCGTTTTCGCCGTGACGACGCCATCGAGGTCGGCCGCGAGAAGGTCCCAATCTCCTTGCGTGGAGGCGACGGAGACGGCGATCGGCACGATCGGGGTGTCGGGAAAGAAATGCCGCACATAGGGCAGCACCGCGCCGATGCCGCGATCCGTGACGAGGAGCTCCTGTTCCTGCATCAGGTGCCGATCCTGCAACAGACGCGCGATGTCGGCCGCATTGGTCGCAGCCGACCCGAACTCCGTGTCGAAGGACCGTGAAATCGTGGCCAATGGGCGCTCCGTCGTGCTCATGTGTTCGGGGAACAGGATGACGATCTTGTCGTAGCGATTGCCCTCGGCGATGCGGAAGCCGCGGGCGATCAGCTCGGCTGCCGCAAGATCGTTGGGGACCGTCAGCCCCGAGAGCTTGCGCTGGCTGATGGGCAAATGCTGAGCGGACTCGATCGAGCCGCGCACGGCGTCTGGCTGGGCAGCAGGCGTTGGGTAGGGCGGCTCCGACGGCTGTTCTGCGCGCGCTAACCCACCAAGCGGTGCTGTGAACAGCAGAAACGCGAGCAGCCAACGGGAGGGGGGCAAAGGAGACGTCTTACTCCCCGAACAATCCTTGCATCGAGCCGGCAAGGTCGTTGCGTGCGTTGCGCTTATTCGATGTTGCGGCGCTTGGCGCCGGCTCGGCAGCCTGATCCTCGTCTGCCTCTGGGGCAGGTGGCAGGTCGACGTCCTTGCCGAGTAGGGCCTTACCGATCCGGCTGTCGAGCCCATAGATGTCGGCGAAACTCTTCACCTTGCCGTCCTTGTCGACCATAGCGGTGAAATAGGTCATGTGCACCGGGATCGGGTGGTCCAGAGTGATGGCGGCCCCGTTCTTGACCACGCGCAGGATGTATTCCGGCACATTGTTCCAGACATAGAGGGTCCCGAGGTCCTCCGGCATCCAGCGCCAGCGCTCCATATTGATGAGCAGCCGTTGGATGTCCCGTTCGCTGCCTGCCTGCTTCGTAACCCCTTCGCCCTTGCCGCGTGCCTTGAGCAGCGCCTGGCGCAGGCGTTCGAATTGCTCGTGCTTGGGGTGCGGCGACCGAAGATACGCGTCGGGCGCCGCAGCGGCGGCGATCTCGGTCAAGACGGTCTTCGGATCGCGCAAAGGCGGGGCCTGGTCGAGCAGATCGCTCACCTCGGCTGGCTCGATCCGGCCCCCGCGGGCGTGACGCGCATATTTCAGGATGGCGAGCGCGAGCTTGATCTCGGCGGTGGCCTGCGCCTCGGTCGTCGCCGGCAAGCCGCCGGACGG
>PLBV01000078.1 GCA_003135455.1 Hyphomicrobiales bacterium
GCCTCCTGCATCTCGAAATCATCCAGGAGCGGCTCTCACGCGAGTTCGACCTCGACCTGATCACCACCGCGCCCTCGGTGGTCTACCGGGTGCACCAGCACAACGGCCGCATCCTCGACCTGCACAACCCTGCGGACATGCCCGACCCGGTCAGGGTCGACCACATCGAGGAGCCCTGGATCAAGGCGACGGTGCTGCTTCCCGACGCCTATCTCGGCCCGATTCTGGCGCTGTGCGAAGAGCGGCGCGGGGCGCAGCTCGACCTGACCTATGCCGGCAACCGCGCGATGGTCGTCTACCGCCTGCCGTTGAACGAGGTCGTGTTCGATTTCTACGACCGGCTCAAATCGGTCAGCCGCGGCTATGCCAGCTTCGATTACCAGCTCGACGGCTACGCCACGGGCGACCTCGTGCTGATGAACATCCTGATCAACGGCGAGCCGGTCGACGCCTTATCGATGATCGTCCATAAGAGCGAAGCCGAACGCCGCGGCCGGGCCCTCTGCGAGCGTTTGAAGGACCTGATCCCGCGCCAATTGTTCCAGATCGCGATCCAGGCGGCGCTGGGCGGAAGGGTCGTGGCGCGCGAGACCGTCAAGGCATTGCGCAAGGACGTCACCGCCAAATGCTATGGCGGCGACATCACCCGCAAGCGCAAGCTGCTCGATAAGCAGAAGGCGGGAAAGAAGAAGATGCGGAGCTTCGGCCGCGTCGACATCCCGCAAGAGGCCTTCATCGCTGCGCTGAAGATGGACGGGAATTAGGGGCTATTCGGCTGCTGATTGGCCACGTTTCCGCTGCCGGACCTTGTCATAGAGAAATTCGGGCGCGAGGTCGGCTTCGTTCGGCCAGAAGATTGTGCTGCGTTCCGGGTAAAGCTGGAACTGAGCGAACAAAGCCTTGTCCTTCAAGGGCTCGAACATCTCGCCCCAAAGCTCGGGTTCAAGGTCGATCTCGCCCTCAACGCCGTCGGCGAAGCGCAGCCAGATGCGATAGTCGCCAGCATAATTGGCCTCCGCAATCCTTGGTGTCAGTTCGTTCATTCGAGGCGCTCTATCGCGTTGAGGCGCTTATGTGCCTGCGCCAATCGCCAATCTTCCATCAGCTCGTCCATATGGAGTTTACGCCACTTCTCCACCAAAGCCAAAATGCGGCGCGGGAGCTTGCCCTCTAGTAGCTTCCCGGTGGCGATATCAATTTGCCGATGTACTCGCCGTATAGCGCATGGAAATGCGTTGGCGGATGCTCGCTGAAGTAGATGCGGATCGTGATCCCGAAGAAATGGCTGATCGCGGGCATGGGACGACGGACGGGCTGCTGGCTAAGCAGCCAGTCCTCAACTCTCTCGCACCCGCCAGGCAAGATAGGTGAGTGCTAAGCCCTCGCAGAGGAGCTGTATCCCGAGCAGGAAGCCGAGCACCCACTCGGAAATCGACGTCAGATTGGCGAAGAGATAGGCCGCGAGCAGGATGCCGACCCCGCCGCTCGCCAGCACCCAGCCCCAATTCGGAAACGGCTTGATGGTGAGGGCAAAGATCACCTTGGCCATGCCCTCCACCAGGAAATAGACGAGCAGCAGCACGGTGAAGAGCAACAGCCCACCTTCGGGCTGGCGGAGCAGCAGCAGACCCACGATGATGGACAGCACGACGGAGATGAGCTGCAGCCAGAAATGCGGCACATGACGCGCCCCGATCAGGCCGATGGCTTGGACAAGGCCGCTCACGATCAGCACCCAGGCCAGCAGAAACACGATGCCGACCGAGGCGATGAGCGGATAGACCAGCGCCAGCACCCCCGCGACCATCATCAGCACGCCCTGCAAGAGATACCAGAGCGAATAGCGCTTGACGGTGTCACGCATCGCTTCACGCATGCCCGCGGCGGCGGCATCGAGCGGAATGGCCATTGGAGGGACCTCCTAAAGGGGCGAATCGAGCTAGAATTATGCGGCCAGCGGAGGCGCTATAGCAATCGGCGGGGGTAGCCGGCAATGGATCAGCAGCATTATCGGCGAGCCATGCGCAAGGCCGCGGTCCGGCTCCTCCCCTTTCTTTGCCTCTGCTACGGCGTGAACTTCCTCGACCGCGTGAATGTGGGCTTCGCGGCGCTGGCCATGAACGCCGATCTCGGCTTCACCGCCTCGGTGTTCGGGTTTGGCGCCGGAATCTTCTTCGTGGGCTACATCCTGTTCGAGNNTGATCGCGGTCGCCATGAGCCTGGTTACCGGGCCGATCAGCTTCTATGTCATGCGGTTTCTGCTCGGCGTCGCCGAGGCGGGCTTCTTTCCCGGCATCATCCTCTATCTCACCTTCTGGTTCCCGGCGCGGGAGCGGGCGCGCATCGTTTCGCTGTTCATGGCGGCGGTGCCGATCTCCACGGTTTTAGGGGCGCCGCTCTCCGGCGCTCTGCTCGGGCTCGGAGGGTTTGGCGGGTTGAAGGGCTGGCAGTGGCTGTTCGTCATCGAGGGCGTGCCCGCCATGCTGCTCGGGCTAGCCGCGTGGTGGCTGCTGACTGACCGACCGGAGGAGGCGAATTGGCTCTCGAAGGAGGAACGGCGGGCGGTTGCGAGCCTCCTGCGGGCGGAGGCCAAGGCGGCGAAGGTCTCGGGCTACGCCAAGCTCAGCGAGGGACTCACCCAGCCGCGCATCCTGGTATTGGGGTTCCTCTATTTCTGCATCGTGGTCGGCCTCTACGGCATCGGCTTCTGGATGCCGCAGGTGATCCAAAGCTATGGCCTCACGCCGCTCCAGATCGGGCTCCTCACCGCCATCCCTTATCTTTTCGCCAGCGGCGACATGGTGCTGTGGGGATGGCACTCCGACGTCACCCAAGAGCGCACCTGGCACGTGGCGCTGCCGCTCTTCCTCGCCGCTTTAGCCTTCGCCTGCTCGGCCGCAAGCCTGCCGCTTCCCACCATGATGCTCGCGCTGACCGCGGCCACCATCGGCATCTATGCGGCGATAGGCACGTTCTGGTCCTTCCCCACCCCCCTCCTCACCGGCACTGCCGCCGCCGCAGGGCTGGCGCTCATCAACGCCATCGGCAATAGCGGCGGCTTGGTCGGGCCCTGGATGGTGGGACTGATGAAGGAGAGAAGCGGCAACTTCACGGGCGCGCTGCTGTTCCTTGCCGGGGCGCTTGCTCTTGGCGGCGCCGTGGCGCTGTGGTTCGGCTATTCCGTCCCCGCTCCTCAGCCAGCCAAAGCGCTCAAGCCACGCGCGCCGGCCCCAAATCGTGGGAGCCCTGTGCCCCGCCGCGCGCGACATTGAGGCAGAACGCGGCAGCGTCTTTGAGCGATGTGGCATAGCCGTCGGCCTCCGCCGCGGCTTCGAGCGCTTTCACCATGCCGCCGCCTCCGTTGCCGGCCCAATAGCCCACAAGCACGGTCGAGCGTTGCGGGAGAATGCGCCGCAAGCGCCGCACGAGATAGCGCACATGGGCTGGGCTGCCGCCAACGCCGAGATAGGACAGGCAGACGAGCTTCGCGGCGGAGGCTTCTAGCGAGACGATTTGGCCGGCGGAGATCGCCTCGCTGTCCACTGAGCGCGCCGCGAGGCCTTGCTTGGTCAGGACCCCCGCGAGCATCGTGGCGGCGGCCTCGTCGAGGGGCGTGCGCGCGCCGATGCAGAGGATGGCCTCCTTGCCCTCCTCGCCATTCCACCCCGGCGCCAGCTCGGAGGGGTCGAGCACCGCTAGCGCGTCAATTTCCCCCTCTTCGGCTTTGCTCAAGGACGCGAGCCCACCTTGCCGCTCGTCGTGGCCCTCAGGGGCCTTCTCCGGCTTCTCGGTCTTGACCTTGCCGAACCAGCGCCGCGGCTCGAAATCGACGAGATTGTCCATGATTTCCTCGACGGTGGCCTTCATGCGGTCCAGATGCGCCAGGTCGAGCGCGCCCCGCTCGGCGTCGCGCTCGGCGAGCTGCAAGCCCTTGAGCGCCACCTCGTCGAGATAATCGACCAGCGGATCGCCCTCCTTCAGGCAGAGCTCGGCTTGATAGGTAGCCTCCGCCGAATCGCCGGTGAGCACGCGCTGATAGAAGCTCTGCTCCGGCGTGAGCGCGGGCTCGTCGCCGAGCAGCAGCTCCAAGAAGCTCAAGCCCTCGACATGGCGCCCGAGCACGACGAGGCAGACGGTGAGCGGCATGGCGAGCAAGAGGCCGAGCGGCCCCCACAACCACGCCCAAAAGACCGTGGAGAGCACGACGGCGATGGGCGAAATCCCTGTGCCGTGACCATAGACCATTGGCTCGACCATTTGACCCATGACGAGCTCGGAGACGAGATAGAGTGCGCCAGTGATGAGAAAGGTCGACCAGCCAGGATCCACGACGGCCGCGAGCAGGAGCGGCGGCGCTGCTGCGATGAACGGGCCCACATAGGGCACGAAGCGCATCAGCATGGCGAGAATGCCCCAGACCGCCGGGCTCGGCACGCCGATCAGCCACAAGCCCAAGGTGATGAAGACGCCATAGGCGGCATTGATCAGCACCTGGCGCAGAAAATAGTGGCTCAAGCGCTCGGCCGCGTCGTTCATGGCCGACGTCGCGCGCTGCAGGTCCGACGCCCCGATCAGGCGGATCAGCCGGTCGCGCAAATCCTCCCGCTGCAGAAGGATGAAGATGACGAAGAGAATGACGATGCCGGCGGTGACGAGCGGCGGCAGCAGCGTGCCCAGGATGTCCTGATAAAGCTCGAGCGGCGCTCTGGGCTGATGAATCTCCACCTGGAGCGGCTTCTTCTGCTCGTCCGCTTGCGTGGACGCGGAAGGCTCGCTGCCGACCGATGTGTCGGGCCTCGGATTGGCGAGCTCGCTCTCAAGCGCATTGAGTGCGTCTGTGGCCCGCTGGAAGGCGGGTATGGAAGCTGCCGACCTGCGAAGCCCCGCCACCTTGCCGGCGAGCACAGTCTGGTATCGCGGCAGCTCCCCGACAAGCTCGCTCGCCTGTTGCGACATCATCCAGCC
>PLBV01000119.1 GCA_003135455.1 Hyphomicrobiales bacterium
GCCATCGAGGAGATCATCGAGCCTTATCTATTGCAGCAGGGCTTCATCGCGCGCACCCCGCGCGGGCGCATGCTGACGGGCCAGGCCTTCGCCCATCTCGGTCTGCCGGCGCCGGCGCAAAGCCCCGCCCAGTTCCCGCTGTTCAACAATGGCAGCGAAGAAGGATGAGCGACGGCGGCATTCTCCCCTCTCTCCCCTTGATTAGGAGGGTGGCCGCCAGCGCATTGGCGATGGCGGCCGGGTGGGGTGCGCTAGCTGAGATCGCAAGCCCGTTCTCATGAACACTCCTGCAAACCCGGCGAGCCGGTGGCCGGACCTTGCGGGGCGGATCGAGGGGGAAACCCACATCCTGCCCATCCGCGTCTATTTCGAGGACACCGACTTCACCGGCCTCGTCTATCACGCGAACTTCCTGAAGTTCTGCGAGCGGGGCCGCTCCGATTTCATCCGGCTGCTAGGGGTAGACCATCAGGGCCTCGCCAACCCGAAAGAGGGTGAGCCTGCCCTATTCGTCGTCCGTCGCATCGAGATCGACTATCTCCGCCCCGCCCGCATCGACGAGGTCCTGGAGGTGGTGACGCGCTGCGTTGAGCTCGGCGGCGCCACGCTTACCCTGGCGCAAGAGGTGCGGCGGGGAGAGACCGTGCTTGCCCGGGCCAAAGTCAGCGTCGTGCTCGTCTCGGGTTCGGGCAAACCGCAGCGCTTGGGCCACCTCGTCCGCGGCGCGCTTCAACGGTTCGTTAACTAAGGCGCGCAAACGTAGCCAAGAAAGCCGGTAAAGGTCTCGCATCTGGAAGGGGGCGTTGCCGGAGCGAGGCCAAGGCTAGGGCGGTTAACGAGCCCAAGTTTAGTCACATTCGCTTGGGTAAGGTCGATCGCTCAAAAGCGGCGCTCTCCCAGAGTGATGTTGCGTCGGGGCCCCGCGGATAACCGCGGATCCCAGCTGTCGTCGCGGGCCATGGTCGGACCCGGGGCGGCGTTCCTTCGAGCTTTTGCCACGAGGCCTTTCATGACCCCGCCGGATGTCGCCGTTGATCTCTCGGTCTGGGAGCTGTTCCGCAACGCTCACATCGTCGTCAAGATCGTGATGATCGGGCTCTTGGCCGCCTCGGTGTGGAGCTGGGCCATCGTGCTCGAGAAATTCTTCCTCTTCGCCAAGACGCGGCGGGAGTCCGACAAGTTCGAGCAGGTATTCTGGTCGGGGCAGTCGCTGGAGGAGCTTTATCAGGCGCTCGGCCAACGCCGGAACACCTCCATGGCGGCGCTGTTCGTGGCGGCCATGCGCGAGTGGAAGCGGAGCATCGAGCGGAACCCAAAGCCGTCCCCCGGCACCCAGCTCAGGGTGGAGAAGGTCATGGACGTGACCATCTCACGGGAGGTGGAGCGGCTGGAGCGGCGGCTCACCTTCCTCGCCACCGTGGGCTCGACGGCGCCCTTTGTCGGCCTGTTCGGCACCGTGTGGGGCATCATGACGAGCTTCCAGGCGATCGCGGTGAGCAAGAACACCAATCTCGCCGTCGTGGCTCCCGGCATCGCCGAGGCCCTGTTCGCCACCGCGCTCGGCCTGGCCGCTGCCATCCCGGCCGTCATTTTCTATAACAAATTCAATAGCGACGTGTCGCGCCAGGGGGCGAAGCTGGAAGGCTTTGCCGACGAGTTCGCGGCCATCCTGTCGCGGCAGATCGATGTGAGGAGCTAGGTCGCATGGGCGCGAGCCTGCAGGGAGGTTCCGGCAATGGTGGCCGCAGGCGGAGGCGGAGCGCCCGGCCGATGAGCGAGATCAACGTCACCCCCATGGTCGACGTGATGCTCGTGCTCTTGATCATCTTCATGGTCACCGCGCCGCTGCTCACGGTGGGCGTGCCCATTGAGCTCCCCAAGTCGGAAGCCAAGCAGCTCGAAGGCGACAAGGAGCCGCTCACCATCAGCGTCGACCCCGACGGCAAGATCTTCTTGCAGGACACCGAGCTCAAGCTCGACGAAATTGCGCCAAAACTTACCGCTATCAGCAAAAACGGCTTTGACGAGCGCATCTTCGTGCGCGGGGACCGTCGGGTGAATTACGGGGTGGTCATGCAGGTGATGGGCACGATCAGCGCGGCAGGCTTCCGCCGCATCGCCCTCATCTCCGACCTCGAACAGAAGCCTGAATAGAGGGACCAAGGTGCGGAAGAGCGCCTTCATCTCCATTGCGCTACATCTCGCCATCCTCCTCTGGGTGTTGGTGGTGTTTCCGGTTGGGCGCGCGCTCGATGCGCCCCCGATCGAGGACGTGCCGGTGGATATCCTGACGCCGTCCGAATTCACCAAGCTCAAGGCAGGCACGGCCGACGCCAAGGACGAGGCGCCGCTGGCTCCCAAGCCGGAAGAAAAGCCCAAGCCCGCCGCCATACCTGCGAAGGAGCCGCCGAAGCCGCCAGAGCAGGTGGCGGCGGTGCCTCCGCCCCCGGCGCCTCAGGAGAAGGCCGAGGAGGCTCCCAAGCCTACGCCCGAGCCCGAGAAGGCCGAGACGCCGCCTGAGCCCAATCCGGAAAAAGTGGAGAAGCCGAAGGAGCCCGAGCCCAAGAAGGACGAGCCGAAAAAGGCCGACTCAAAGCCTGCCAAGCCGGTCAAGGAGGTGAAGGACGAGAAGCCCAAGCCTAAGCCCGCGCCTCCCCTCGAGAAGAAGCACGACTTCAACACCGACCGCATCTCGGCGCTGCTCAACAAGATCCCCGACGCGGCAAAAGAGCCAGTGGCGCAAGACGCGCCTCCGGACAGCCCACGCAAGCCCGTGCACGGGCAGTCCACCGGCACGCAAACGACCATGGCGGTCAATGAGATAGACGCGCTCCGGGCGAAGATTGCGCAGTGCTGGAGCCCGCCGCCCGGCGGTCTCGGCGCCGACGCCATCGTGGTCAAGATCCGGTTGCAGCTGAACGAGGACGGCACGCTGACCGGGCTTCCGACCGTCGCCAATTCCGGCAACTCGGCCTTCTTCCAGGCCGCGGCCGACAGCGCCGTCCGCGCCGTCTACCAGTGCCAGCCCTATGTGCTGCCGGCCGAGAAATATTCGCTCTGGCGCGACATGATCCTCAATTTCGACCCAAGACAGATGTACGGCAGCGGCTAAATCGCTTGCCCTAACGCTTCAGCGACGCCCCGACCGACATGCATCAGACCACGATAAAGCTCCCCAAGCTCCCACGCGGGTTTTGGCCCGCACTGCCTCTGCTCGTGCTGGTTGCCGTCATTGCCATGCCTCAGCGCTTAAGCGCCGTGGTCGAGCTCAACATCACCCAAGGCACGATCCAGCCGCTGCCAATCGCCATCGCCGACTTTGCCAGCGACGGCTCCATGGAGCCCGACGGGGCGCGGGAGATCTCCGACGTTGTGGCGAGCGACCTCAAATCCTCCGGCCTATTCAAGCCCATCGACCCTGCCGCCTTCATCGAGAAGGGCGTCGATACGACCCGGGCGCCACGCTTCGGGGATTGGCGCGTTATCAATGCCCAGGCCCTCGTCGTCGGCCGCATCGGGAACGCCGACGGGAGGCTGAAAGCGGAGTTCAGGCTGTGGGACACCTTTGCCGGCAAACAGCTCGCGGGCGAGCAGTTCTTCACCCGGCCGAAGGAGGCCCGCCGCATCGGCCATCTCATCGCCGACGCCATCTATGAGCGAATCACCGGCGAGAAGGGCTATTTCGACACAAGGGTGGTGTTCGTCGACGAATCCGGCCCGAAGGACAAGCGCGTCAAGCGTCTCGCCATCATGGACCAGGACGGTCACAACGTTCGGTTGCTCTCCTCCGGCCAGGATTTGGTGCTGACGCCGCGCTTCAGTCCGTCGACCCAGGAGATCACCTACATGTCTTTCGAGGGCGATACGCCCCGGGTCTACCTCCTCAACATCGAGACCGGGCAGAAGGAGATCGTGGGCACCTTTCCGGGCATGACCTTCTCCCCTCGCTTCTCCCCCGACGGGCAGCGAATCGTCATGAGTCTGGAGGACGGCGGCAACGCCAACATCTACGTCATGGACCTGCGCAGCCGGCGCACCATGCAGCTCACCAAAACACAGGCCATCGACACCGCGCCCTGCTATTCGCCGGACGGGCGCCAGATCGTGTTCGAGACCGACCGGGACGGCTCCCAGCAGATCTATGTGATGAACGCCGACGGCTCTGGTCAGCACCGCATCAGCTCAGGGACCGCCAGCTATTCGACGCCCGTCTGGTCGCCGCGCGGCGACCTCGTCGCCTTCACCAAGCGGACGGGAGGGCAATTCCTGATCGGGGTGATGAAACCCGACGGGTCGGGCGAGCGCATCCTCACCGAGGGCTTCCACAATGAGGGGCCGACCTGGGCGCCAAACGGTAGGGTCTTGATGTTCTTCCGCGAATCGCCCGGTGCTGCGGGCGGCCCCAGCCTCTTCACCATCGACCTCACGGGCTATAACGAGCGGCAGGTCGCGACGCCGTCTTTCGGCTCCGACCCGGCCTGGTCGCCGCTCATCAATTAGCGCCCAAAATTTAGCCTCCAAAATGCCGCCTGCGGACGGTCGATATCCCCCTGTTCGGGAGAGCTGATTCCGCGCCTGATGCAGTTATGCAACAGTTCCAAAACTTCGCTTACGGCTTTGTTAACCATACTTGATCAGGCTGGCCGTTGCCGCTAACCTTACTGCTGCTGGAGGTTGAGATTCGGCGTTGTATTTTGGCATCAATCGCCGGGAAAACAGTCGGGGGACAGTAGTCCGTTCTTGATCTGAAACCGCCGCACCGGTACATGCAAAGACGGCTACTGCCGTTTAACCAAAGGAGAGAAGACCATGCAGGGTTTGAAGGGCGTTATCATCGTCGCCACGATCGTGGCCGCCACCGTTGCGCTTGGTGGCTGCTTCCATCACGAGAAGGCCGTGACTCACGAGCCCTTGAAGCTCGGGTCAGCTGACATCGTGGTCGAGCAGGTTGTTCGCGTCTAAAGACGCGGTCGAGAGATTCTGAAGCGGAAGGGTTACCTTCCGCTCCCGGTGGGAATTGGATGCCGGGACGCCGAAGCAAGATGCGGCGGCGTCCCAGGCATCCGTTCCATTTTAATGGCCCAAGTTTTGATGGCCCAAGTCCGGGCCATTTTCTTTTGGCCCAAGGCTTATGGCCCAAGTCCAGGCCATTTTCTTATGGCCATTTACAGGCCATTTAATGGGCTAAATCAAAGGCCACTCTCGACGGTCAGCCGGCTCGACTTCTAGGGAGCTAGGAATTCGTTAAGGAATTTCCTTTAACAATTTCCTAAAATCCGGCTAGCGGGAGTAATCAGTTCATGCGTTTGAGTGGTGGGATTAGCCGCGCCTGCAGATTTGCGGGCGTTATTGCCGTCGCCTTGATCTTAGCTGCTTGCGCACGTCACGGGCAGCCCAAGGAATATGGCGTCGGCGGCGAGGGACCAGCCGAGCCTGGCACCTCGCGGGACTTTGCCGTCAATGTCGGCGACCTCGTCCATTTTGAGAATGACAGCCCGCAGTTGACCGGTGAGTCGCAGGGCATCCTGCGGAACCAGGCGCGCTGGCTCAATCAATACGCGCAATATACCGTCACCATCGAGGGGCATGCCGATGAGCGCGGCACCCGCGAATACAACCTCGCGCTTGGTGCCAAACGCGCCATGGCGGTCAAGGGCTTCCTCGCCAATCAAGGCGTGAGCCCGGCCCGGATGCGCACCATCTCCTATGGCAAGGAGCGGCCGATCGCGGTGTGCGACGACATCTCGTGCTGGTNNTGCTGGTCGCAGAACCGCCGTGCCCAGACGGTGCTCAACAACCGGGCCATGGCGCGGAACTGATCCCAATTCTGGAGTAGGGAGCAGGAGTAGGCAAAGGCTGAATTCCGGCTTGTGATTTCTGGTTTCTGAGCCTGCCGAAGCCGTAGTTTGGCCTCAAACGCCGGACCAAATTGGCCGCGGGTGCCNNCCTCTCGATTTGTGGGCCGCGCCCGACGGCTCGAACATCCTTGCCGGTCGCCAACCTTGCGGACAGGGCCTTTATCGTGATCGCTGAAGTTTCGCCACGGCGCAGACAATCGCGTTGGCTTCCTTGCTTGGGCACGGCCTTGCTCGCCGGGGCGCTGGCTCTTGGTGCGGGCGCGGCTCTTGCCCAGCAAGACCCCGAGCCGCAACAGCCGCGTGCCGCGCAGGCCGTCCAGCCAAAGGCGGCAGCAGGGGAGGCGGGCGACGCGGTCGGAAGCCGCCTTGGCCGCCTCGAGCAGCAGTTCAACGATCTGCAGGTGATGGTCGGCACGCTCGAATCGCTGGTGAAATCAAAGCCCGATACGGTGCTGCCGCAGGAGAGCGCTCAAGGCCAGGGCGGAAGCGGCGCCGCTCAAGGCGACATCGGCTCCCGGGTGGCGGCTTTGGAGACCCAGATCAGCGCGCTGACGAGCCAGCTCGAGGAGATGACGCAACAGCTTTCCGCGCTCGAAGCCAAGCTGTCGGGCGCGCCGCGGCCCTTGCCGCCGCCTGGCGGTGGCGCACCCGGCCGGCAGGGCGCGGCCTCCCCGCAAGCTCCCGACACCGCCNNCCGCCGTTGCCGACGCTGGAGGCCAAGGCGGCGAGCCGCCCGCTTTCGGCACCACCAGCGTTTCGCCGGTCCCCGATGACGAGCCGCCGGCGCAAAAGGGCGAGTCACAGGCCTCCTCGCCACAGGCTCCCTCACCCCAGGGGACGGCGCCGCAACCGGCCGAGGCCGAGCCCCTGCCGCCGCTCAAAGCCGCCGCTCCCTCAGGCCCGGCGCGTGAGGACCAACCGCAGAGTCTCGCCGCCGCGACGCCCGGCGGCAATGCCACCTCCCTCTATAACCAGGGCTATGGCGATCTCTTGCAGCGCGACTATGGCGCCGCCGAGAGCGCGTTCGCCCAGGTGGTGCAGGCCTATCCCGACGATCCGCTGGCCGGGAAGGCGCAATATTGGCTGGGCGAGACCTATTATGTGCGCGGGCAATACAAGAACGCGGCCGACGCCTTCCTCAAGGGCTACAAGAAGTACAAATCCGGCGAGAAGGCCCCGGACAGCCTGTTGAAGCTCGGCATGGCGCTGGCCGAGCTTGGCCAGAAGGACGCGGCCTGCTCGACCTTCAAGGAGCTCGGTACCAAGTACCCGGCGGCGCCCGGCTATCTCCGCGATCAAGGCAACAGCGAGTGGCGCAAGGCAGGCTGCTGATGGCCGGTGGCGGACCCCTCTCTTTGATTGAGGCGGGGGCGCTGCTCGATCCGCTTGGCGCCTATCCCCATGTCGCCCTTGCCGTGTCGGGCGGGCCGGACAGTCTGGCGCTGCTTCATCTCGTCGCCCGCTGGCGGAACGCGCGGGGTGGCCGGCCTGACGTCACAGTGCTCACCGTCGATCACGGGCTACGGCAGGAGTCCCGCGCTGAGGCCATGGGGGTGGCGGACATGGCGTTGGGGCTCGGCCTTCCCCATGCGATTCTCACCTGGACACGCGCCGATAGAGGCGCCCGCGCACTGCAGCAAGCGGCGCGGGCCGCGCGCTACGACCTCATGGCAGGCTACTGCCAGGATAAGAGCATCGCCGCCATCGTCACTGCCCATCACCTCGACGACCAGGCCGAGACGGTCTTGATGCGCCTTGGGCGCGGCAGCGGGCTCGACGGCCTCGCCGCCATTCCGGAGCGGGGCAGCTGGGCCGGGGTGCCCGTGCTGCGTCCGCTGCTCGATGTGCCAAAAGCCCGCCTCATCGCTACCCTTGCCGCCGACGGCATCGCCTTCGCCGACGACCCGAGCAATCGCGACACGCGCTTCGAGCGGGCGAGGCTGCGGGGAGGCCACGATGCGCTAGCCAAGCTCGGGCTGTCGGCCGAAGGTTTGGCACGATCGGCGCGGCGGCTCCGAAGAGCGCGGCAGGCGCTCGACGGTGCGGCCGATGCCCATCTTGCCGCCCACGGTCACTTAAGCGAGGCAGGCTTTTGGCTGCTCGATGCGCGTTGCCTCACCGCGGCGCCGGAGGAGATCGCGCTCCGGGCGCTCGCCCAGGCCATCGCCGACGTGGGCGGCCGCCAGGCGCCGCTTCAGCTCGCCAAGCTCGAGGCGCTGCTCGCCGCGCTTAAAGACGCGCCGGCAAAGGCCCAGACGCTTGGGGGATGCCGCCTGCAGCCTCTGGGCGGGGAGCTGGGCGTGTTCCGGGAAACGCGGAGGACGGGGCTGCCGGTGCTGCCGCTGGCCCCTGGCGAGCGCGCGCTGTGGGACAATCGCTTCCGGGTAGAGCTCGCGCGGGGGGCGCCTTTCCTCGTCACCGTGCGCGCGTTGGGGGAGGGGGGCTGGCGCGAGCACCGTGACGCCTCGCCCTGGCTCGCCGCTCTTCCCCGCTTCGCAGGCGCCACGCTTCCCGCCTGCTGGCGAGGGGACGACCTGCTCTTCGTTCCTGAGCTTCCATCGCGTGCGGCGTTCACGCGCGCTCCGGACTTCGTTGCGAGCTTCGTCAATGGGCAAGCCCCGTAAGGCGATGCGGGGCCTTAAGGCGTTGAGAAAGCATGCACCTCTTTGGGCTAGCTTTACTTGGCAAAGAGGATGCAGGTTCCTATGTTAGCTCAGACCTCTGCCCTCGAAAGGGCCTTCCGGTCGGGGCGGGCGCCTAGGCTCCCAACATAACCAGGGCAATCCATGAATTCGAATTTCCGCAACTTCGCCATCTGGGTGTTCATCGGCCTGCTCTTGGTCGCGCTGTTCAACTTGTTCCAAAGCCCGGGCGTCCACGTCCGCGGCAACGAGATCAGCTTCTCCCAGCTCTTGAGCGAGGTGGAGGCGGGCTCCATCCAGGACGTGACCATCGCCGGCAACCAGATCACCGGGCATTTCAGTGACGGCCGCAACTTCCAGACCTATGCGCCGAACGATCCCGGGCTCGTGGACAAGCTGCACCAGAAGGGCGTGAAGATCAGCGCCAAGCCGTCGGAGGATGATGTCCCGTCGCTGCTCGGCGTGCTCGTGTCCTGGTTCCCCATGCTGCTACTCATCGCCGTGTGGATCTTCTTCATGCGCCAGATGCAGTCGGGCGGCGGCCGCGCCATGGGCTTCGGCAAGTCGAAGGCGAAGCTGCTCACCGAGCGTCATGGCCGCGTCACTTTCGACGACGTGGCCGGCGTCGACGAGGCGAAGGAGGACCTGGAGGAGATCGTCGAGTTCCTGCGCGATCCGCAGAAGTTCCAGAAGCTTGGCGGGCGCATCCCGCGCGGCGCATTGCTGGTCGGCCCTCCCGGGACCGGCAAGACGCTGCTGGCGCGGGCCATCGCCGGCGAGGCCAATGTGCCGTTCTTCACCATCTCGGGCTCCGATTTCGTCGAGATGTTCGTGGGCGTGGGCGCCTCCCGCGTGCGCGACATGTTCGAGCAGGCGAAGAAGAACGCGCCCTGCATCATCTTCATCGACGAGATCGACGCCGTCGGCCGGCACCGGGGCGCGGGGCTTGGCGGCGGCAATGACGAGCGCGAGCAGACGCTGAACCAGCTCTTGGTCGAGATGGACGGCTTCGAGGCCAATGAAGGCATCATCCTGATCGCGGCGACCAACCGTCCCGACGTGCTCGACCCGGCGCTGCTCCGCCCCGGCCGCTTCGACCGCCAGGTGGTGGTGCCGCGTCCGGACATCATCGGGCGGGAGAAGATCCTGAAGGTGCATGTGCGGAAGGTGCCGCTCGCGCCCGACGTGGATCTGCGCGTCATTGCCCGCGGCACGCCCGGCTTCTCCGGCGCCGATCTGGCCAATCTCGTCAACGAGGCGGCGCTGCTGGCAGCACGACGCTCCAAACGGTTCGTCACCCAGGTCGAGTTCGAGGACGCTAAGGACAAGGTCATGATGGGCGCCGAGCGCCGCTCCATGGTCATGAACGAGGAGGAGAAGACGCTGACCGCCTATCACGAGGGCGGCCATGCTCTGGTGGCGATCCACCAGGAAGCCTCAGACCCCATCCACAAGGCCACGATCATCCCGCGGGGACGCGCACTCGGCATGGTCATGCGGCTGCCGGAGCGGGATTTGCTCTCCTACACCCGCGCCAAGCTCAAGGCCGACATCACGGTCGCCATGGGCGGCCGCGTCGCCGAGGAGATCGTGTTCGGCTACGACAAGGTCACCTCTGGCGCCTCCTCCGACATCAAGATGGCGACGCTGCTGGCGCGCGCCATGGTCACCCAATACGGCATGTCCGACAAGCTCGGGCCGCTCGCTTATGGCGACAACGAGGAAGAGGTGTTTCTCGGCCACGCCATCGCGCGGACGCAGAACCTGTCCGACGAGACGCAGACCATCGTCGATGAGGAGATCCACCGCCTCGTGGACGAGGGTTTCGAGACCGCGCGCAAGATCATCGAGGAGCATATCGACGATCTGCATTTGGTCGCGCGGGGCCTGCTCGAATACGAGACACTGTCCGGCGAGGAGATCAAGAACCTGATCAAGGGCAAGCCGCCGGTGCGCGAGTACCCCTCCGATGACTCAACGCGGCCGGCCTCTCCGTCCGCCGTCCCGGCCGCGGGCCGCGGCAAGAAGGCGCCGCCAGAGCCCGACACCGGGGGCATGGAGCCCCAGCCCCAGACCTGAGGCTGTTGGTTCTTCGACTAATCAGAGTCGTCATGCCCGGCTTTGTGCCGGGCATCTACGTTTTGTGGCCAACAAGGAAATTCGTGGATGGCCGGGACAAGCCCGGCCATGACGAATAGCGCGAGGCAGCGCTGTCACCGCGCTTCCTGCGTGCTAAGCCTCAGCCCATGGCCAAGCTCTATCTCAGGCCCATCGGGTTCATCCATGGAACGGCGGCGGAGGCGGCCGTCGCGGAAGGGCTGGCGCTGCCCTTGGCCGGTGGCGCCATTGCCTTCACCACGGCCGAGCTGATCGAAGGCGCTCCCGGTAGCGCCAAGCGACGGCTGCTCACCGTGTCGCAGCTCCTCGCTTCGCGCGACGCCGAACTTTCCGCGCGTCTCGCGCGCATCACGGCGCCAAGGCCTCCCTTCGCCGGCCTCAGCTTCGACCGCCCGCTGCTCATGGGCGTGGTCAATGTCACCCCTGACAGCTTCTCAGACGGCGGCCTCTTCGACACGACCGAGGAAGCCGTCACCCATGCCGCCGAGCTTGCCGCCAGCGGCGCCGACATCGTCGACATTGGCGGGGAGTCGACGCGGCCAGGGTCGGACACGGTGCCGGAGGATGATGAGTTGGCGCGTATCATGCCGGTCATCGAAGGCCTTGCCGGCCTCCACGCCGTCCTCTCCGTCGATACGCGCAAAGCCGCCGTGGCGCGGGCGGCGGCAGCCAAGGGCGCCGCGATCCTCAATGACGTCTCGGCGCTGACCTATGACCCAGACAGCCTCGCCGCGGCTGCCGAGACGGGCCTCAGCGTGGTCCTCATGCATGCCAAGGGCGAGCCCAAGACCATGCAGAACAATCCTACCTACGACGACGTGGTGCTGGAGGTGTTCGACTACCTTGAGCGGCGGATCCAAACCGCCGAGGCCGCGGGCATCGATCGTTCCCGCATCGCCGCCGATCCCGGCATCGGCTTCGGCAAGACCATCGCCCACAACCTTGCGCTCATCGCCCATCTCAGCCTGTTGCATGGGCTTGGGGTGCCGCTCCTCATCGGCGCGTCGCGCAAGCGCTTTATCGGCGGGGTCGGGGACGCGGGCGACCCCCGTGCCCGGGAGCCCGGTTCCTACGCCGCAGCCATTGCCGCGGCGAGCCAGGGCGCCCAGATGCTTCGGGTCCATGACGTGGCCGGGACCCGCCAGGCGCTTGCCGTCTGGAAGGCCTCCGTCGAAGGCACGCGCGTCCCCAGTGCAGCCGACAACCAAAACGTGGAAGACTCGGGTAGATAAGACGAATTTCCGCCTCGGATCCCTCCATCTGGTGTAATTTTTGCTTACACTTTTTGAACGCAATAGAGGTAGACCAGGAGCATACTGGAGTGCGCCAGTCCGATCCTTCAATACGGGCGGCACCAAGAGGGGCGTAGGGGGCGGCGACATGGCTCGCAAATTCTTCGGCACGGATGGAATCCGTGGCAGCGCCAATACCTATCCGATGACCTCGGAGGTGGCGCTGAAGGTCGGCATGGCCGCCGGCAAGCTGTTCACCAACGGCTCCTATCGCCACCGCGTGGTGATCGGCAAGGATACGCGGCTTTCCGGCTATATGATCGAATCGGCGCTGGTCTCGGGCTTCACCGCCGTGGGCATGGACGTGTTCCAGCTCGGGCCGATGCCGACGCCCGCCGTCGCCATGCTCACCCGCTCGCTCCGTGCCGATCTCGGCGTGATGAT
>PLBV01000003.1 GCA_003135455.1 Hyphomicrobiales bacterium
TGCGAAGAGGCGGCCTGCCCCAATATCGGGGAGTGCTGGGGCAAGCGGCACGCGACCGTGATGATCATGGGCGACACCTGCACCAGGGCGTGCGCCTTCTGCAATGTGCGCACCGGCCGGCCGGCTGCGCTCGATGCATCGGAGCCCGGGCGCGTGGGCGGCGCGGTGGCCGAGCTTGGCCTTGCCCATGTGGTGGTGACCTCGGTCGACCGCGACGACCTCGCCGACGGCGGCGCGGCCCATTTCGCCGCGACCATCGACGCCATCCGGACAGCAGCGCCTGCCGCTACAATCGAGGTCCTGATCCCCGACTTCCTGCGCAAAGACGGCGCCCTTGAGATCGTCATCGCGGCAAAGCCCGACGTGCTCAACCACAATTTGGAGACGGTGCCACAGCTCTACCGGACCATCCGCCCAGGCGCGCGTTATGACCATTCGCTGCGCCTCCTTCTGACCGCCAAGGCGCTCGACGACGCGCTCTTCACCAAGTCCGGCATCATGGTGGGCTTGGGCGAGAGCGAGGCCGAGGTGC
The DNA here is from genome assembly GCA_003135455.1 of Hyphomicrobiales bacterium. GTDB lineage: Bacteria > Pseudomonadota > Alphaproteobacteria > Rhizobiales > Methyloligellaceae > Methyloceanibacter. The sequence goes on from PLBV01000003.1 coordinate 533, forward strand.
TTGAGGTCATGGACGACATGGGCGAGGCGGGCGTCGATTTCCTCACCATCGGCCAATATTTGCAGCCCACCCGCAAGCACGCACCTATCCACCGCTTCGTCACGCCGGAAGAGTTCGAAAGCTATCGCAGCGCCGCCTGCGCCAAGGGCTTCCTGCTCGTGACGGCGAGCCCCTTGACGCGCTCCTCCTACCATGCGGCGGAGGACTTCGCTCGGCTCCGCCGCTTGCGCGAAGCGGGCTTGCGGCACTGATCCCGAGGCGCGAGCCCGATAGGTATGCATATTTTCGAGACCACCCACGCGATCGGCCATTCCGCCGACGACATGTTCGCACTTATTGCCAAGGTGGAGGACTATCCCAAATTTCTGCCGCTCTGCGAGGCGCTTACCGTCAAGCGCCGCGAACAGCGCAACGGCAATGAGGTGCTGATCGCCAACATGGTCGTGGGCTACAAGCTCCTGCGCGAGGCCTTCACCACGGAGGTCGTGCTCGACCCTACCGCTCGCACCATCCTCGTCCATTATCTTGACGGGCCATTCTCCCATTTGGAGAACCGGTGGCGCTTCCACCCCGCCGGGTCATCGCGTTGCGAGGCGGAGTTCTATATCGCCTACAGCTTTCGCTCGCGCCTTCTCGAGCGGCTGATGGGGAAGGTGTTCGCCAAGGCCGTGCGCAAATATACCGCCGCGTTCGAAGCCCGCGCCGACGCGGTCTATGGCCGGCCGCCGCATGGCTCAGGGTCCATCGCCTCACAGCAATGAACAGATGAGCCGGAGCCCCCGCTCGACGCTGAGCCGCCTGACCTCGCTCCGTCCGATATCGCCGAACAGCACGCGCTCATGGCTGATTGCCCCCTCGCGCTTACCGGCGGCGAAATGCACCAGGCCCACCGGCTTGTCGGCGCTGCCGCCATCGGGTCCGGCAATGCCGGTGACCGCCAGAGCCAGCGTCGCCCGCGAATGGGTGAGCGCGCCACCCGCCAGGGCGCGCGCCACGTCCTCGCTCACCGCGCCATGGCGCTCGATCAGCCAGACCGGCACGCCGAGCATCTCGCTCTTGCTCGCATTGGAATAGGTCACGAAGCCGCGCTCGACCACGTCGGAGGAGCCGGGGACAGCGGTCAGCGTTGCGGCGATCAGCCCTCCGGTGCAGGACTCGGCGGTGACGAGTGTCACCCCCCGGTCGCGACAGGCCTGCAGCAGCTCGGCAGCCTGGGCAACCAGGCGCGCATCGATGGAAATCGCATAGCTCATGGCAGGCTTACCGTCGCCGTCGCCATGGCGGCGATGCCTTCCCCGCGGCCAATGAAGCCCAGGCCCTCATTGGTGGTCGCCTTGACGCTGACCTGCGACAGCTCAAGGCCGAGCATCTCGGCGAGCCGGGCGCGCATCTGATCGCGGTACGGTCCGATGCGCGGGGCCTCGCAGAGAAACGTCAGGTCCACATGCACGATCTCGCCGCCGCGCGCGGCAAGTCTCCTGGCGGCGTCCTTGAGAAACAGCTCCGACGCAGCACCGCGCCACCGGTCGTCGGAAGGCGGGAAGTGGGCACCGATGTCGCCATCGCCAAGGGTGCCGAGCAGGGCATCGGTCAGAGCGTGCAAGCCCACATCGGCATCGCTGTGGCCGATGAGCTTCTTGTGATGCGGAATGGCCACCCCGCACAAGATCACCGCATCGCCCCGGCCGAAGGCATGCACGTCATAGCCCGAGCCCACGCGCATCACGGGTCCCTTGCGCCCGCCGCGAAACTGCACGAGCCCATCGGCGATCGCGAGGTCCTCCGCCGAGGTAAGCTTGCGGTTGGCTTCCGAGCCCTCGACCAGGGCCACCTCGAGCCCGAACCATTGGGCAAGCCCCGCATCGTCGGTGAACTCGCCCAGCGCCACCTCCTTGGCCGCCGCGCGATGGGCGGCAAGGATCGCCTCGTAACTGAACCCCTGCGGCGTCTGCGCCCGCCACAGCTCGCGCCGATCGACCGTGCCGGTCACCCGTCCCGCGCTCGCCCGCTTCAGCGTATCGGTGACCGGCAGGCAGGGCAGGGCAGCGGGATGGGCCTCAAGCCCCGCAAGCACCCGGTCGATCAGCGGCGCATCGAGAAAGGGCCGCGCGGCGTCGTGGATCAGAACGCGGTGGGGAGCGCTAGCGGCAAGCGCCTCAAGCCCGGCACGGACGGACTCCTGCCGCGTCGAGCCGCCCTGAACCGGCGGCCGCAAACGCCCGGCGAAAGGCCGGGCCGCGGCTTCGTAACGGACGGTGTCGTCGGGGTGGATGACGACGAGGATGTCGCCGACCGCGGGATGGACGGCAAAGGCGTCGATGGCGTGCGCGACCATGGGCACGCCGCCGATCGGCCAATATTGCTTCGGCACGCCGCCGGCACTGCCGGCACGAGAGCCGCGGCCAGCCGCCACGATGATGCTCGCAACCCTCACGAACCAGCCACCTTAGCCGCCGCCGCCATCGCCACAAAAACCATGTTTGTGCACTGCGGCAATTGGAGTGTTGCCCCCGTGCCAAATCCCCCGTATTGTGCCCAATAATAGATCATGGTTTCCTGCTGCCTAAATTTTGTGCAGATCAGATCCCGGTGGGGGAAATAAGGATACACCGCTTGAGCGCGTCCACCAAAAGGCAGAGCGCGCGCCGGACTACCGAGCCGCCGCCCATCCCGGCGGACGTCTTGCTGGGCGCGCTGCCCCATCCCCTTCTCGTCATCGGCGAAGGCCTTCGCATCGAATGCGCCAACACCGCCGCTGAGGATTTCTTCCAGATGAGCGCGGGCGTGCTCTGTCGCCGGGCGCTGACCGACGTGGTTGCCTTCGGCAGCCCGCTCATCGCGCTGGTCGAGCAGGTGCAGCGGAACGAAACCACCGTGAACGAATATGGCGTCGAGCTCGGCTCGTTCCGCTTCGAGGCGCCCAAGCTCGTCGATCTCTATGGCGGGGCATTGCCCGAGGCGCCGGGCCACGTGCTGATCGTGCTGCAGCAGCGAAGCATGGCGCAAATGATCGAGCGCCACCTCACCCATCGGGGCGCCGCCCGCTCTGTGTCGGGGCTCGCAGCGGTACTGGCCCATGAGATCAAAAACCCGCTGTCCGGCATCAGGGGGGCAGCCCAGCTGCTCGAAAGCGAGCGGACCGATTCCGATCGCACGCTGACCCAGCTCATCTGCACGGAGGTCGACCGCATCTGCAAGCTCGTCGACCGCATGGAGGTCTTCGGCGACGAGCGGCCGCTGCAACGCGAGCCGGTAAACATCCATGACGTGCTCGACCACGTAAAGCAGATCGCCTCCACCGGCTTCGCCCGCCAGATCAAGATCGTGGAGAACTACGATCCCTCGCTGCCGTCCGTGCAAGGTAGCCGCGACAAGCTGGTCCAGGTCTTCCTCAATCTCGTCAAGAACGCCGCCGAAGCGATCGGGGAGGAGCGGGCTGACGGCCAGATCACGCTTTCCACTGCGTTCCGCCCGGGCGTGCGCCTCTCGGTGCCGGGCAGCCAGGCCCGAGTCAGCCTGCCGCTCGAGATCGCGGTCGAGGACAACGGCGCGGGCGTCCCCACCGACCTCGTGCCGCACCTCTTCGATCCCTTCATCACCACCAAGCCGTCCGGCACCGGACTTGGGCTTGCGCTCGTCGCCAAGATCATCGGCGACCATGGCGGCATCATCGAATGCGATTCGCGGCCGAGGCAGACCGTGTTCCGCGCGCTGATGCCCATGGCGGAAAGCGAGCCCACGCAAGGCGGGCGGGTCTAGCCATGGCCAAGGGCAATATCCTCATCGCTGACGACGACGCCGCGATCCGAACCGTCTTGAACCAGGCCTTGGCGCGGGCGGGCTACGCGCCGCGCGCCACCGGCAATGCCGCCACGCTGTGGCGCTGGATCAGCCAGGGCGAGGGAGACCTCGTCATCACCGACGTGCTGATGCCGGACGAGAACGCCTTCGACCTGATCCCGCGCGTCAAGAAGCTCCGACCCGATCTTCCGATCATCGTGATGAGCGCGCAGAACACCTTCATGACCGCCATCACCGCGGCGGAGCGAGGGGCTTACGAATATCTGCCCAAGCCCTTCGACCTGAACGAGCTCGTGGCCATAGTGGGACGCGCGCTCGCCGAGCCGCGGCGGCGATCGCAGCGGCTTGTGGCCGAGACGAGCGAAGGCCTGCCGCTGATCGGCCGCTGTCCTGCCATGCAGGAGATCTATCGCGTGCTCGCGCGCCTCACCCAGACGGACCTGACGGTGATGATTACCGGTGAGTCCGGCACCGGCAAGGAGCTCGTCGCCCGCGCCCTGCACGAATATGGCAAGCGCAGGAACGGGCCCTTCGTCGCCATCAACATGGCGGCAATCCCGCGCGAGCTGATCGAATCGGAGCTGTTCGGCCATGAGAAGGGCGCCTTCACCGGCGCGCAGAACCGGCATGTCGGCCGCTTCGAGCAGGCCGAAGGCGGCACGCTGTTTCTCGACGAGATCGGCGACATGCCCATGGAGGCGCAGACGCGGCTGTTACGCGTGCTGCAGGAAGGCGAATACACCACCGTCGGCGGGCGGACGCCGATCAGGACCAATGTCAGGATCATCGCCGCCACCAACCGCGATTTGCATCAGCAGATCGATCAGGGGCTGTTCCGCGAAGATCTGTTCTACCGGCTGAACGTGGTCAACCTGCGGCTGCCATCGCTGCGCGACCGGCGCGAAGACATACCGCTGCTTGCAGCACATTTTCTGGACCGCATCAGCCGCGAGCACGGCACCAAGTTCACGCTTAGCGACGAGGCTCTGCGCACCATGATGCGGCACGACTGGCCGGGCAACGTGCGCGAACTTGAGAATTCAGTGGAACGAGCCTGCGCGCTGTCTTCCGGCCCGGTGCTGCACCTGGGCGACCTGCCCACGCAGCTTCAGCAGCAGGGACTTGACGCCCGGCGAACTGCCGCGACCGCCGGCGAACACGACAGCGAAAAGGAAGGCGGCGGCGCACCCGCGTTGAAAACGCTCGCCGATTTGGAGCGCGAAGCCATTCTAAGCGCGATTCGAGCGCTCAACGGCGATAAGCTGCAGGCCGCGAAGCTGCTGGGCATCGGCAAGACGACGCTCTACCGAAAGCTGAAAGAGTACGGCATCGACGACCCGCTTCGGGGCCAGTAACTAGGAACACCTTCCAGCCTCTAGCCACTAGCCCCATTTTGCCGGCGCTTGCTGCGGTGATCTCGATTTGAGCGCCGATAAGTCGAAAGCCTAGAGCCAAGCCTAGAGCTGAAACCTGGAAGCGAGAAGCTAAAGAACCGTAAACATAAACAAGGAACGAGGAACTCGAAATGAGCATTCTGATGGTGACCGGAGTCGAAGGCGCACGAAACTGTGCTGCTGTTGTGGGTGCGCAACTGGGCATGGAAGTGGAAGTGGCGGAGGGCCGTAAGGCCTCACTGGGAGCGTTGCGGCGGCGGGAGTTTTCCGTGGTGGTGGTCGACGAGACCATGGCTGAATGCGACCCGGCGGCGGCCGAGAGAATCTGGGAGCACGCAGGCCTGGCCATACCGCTGCAGATCAACTTCGCGCTCGCCGGGGCGGCGCGGCTAATTCGCGAGATTCGTGCCGCGCTGCACCGCCGGGAGCGGGAACAGGGTCTCGCTCGCCGCGCGGCCGCGGCGGCCATCGAAACAGAATTGAAATCCACTGTGGCCGGGCTGTTGCTGCATTCGCAACTGGCGCTCAACGGCAGTGAGGTGCCTTCGCCCATCGCCGACAGGCTGCGCATGGTGGCTGACCTGGCCGGGAATCTCCGTCAGCAGTTGAGCGCCCCGCTCGACGTACGGGGTAACACAGCGGCCTGAGGCTTGATCGAAAGCCTGAGGGCTGCCTTCAAAATAAGGTTATTGCGTTGCACGCGCATCGCCGGGGCAGCAATTGTCCCGGCGTTTCTTTTTCCCCGATTGCAGGCGTTCGCCTCTTGACGCGAGTGCAGCGAATCCCGCAGTCTGCATTTCCTTCATGTCGTTTGACCAGGTCATACCGGACGCGAAAGTGAAGGTGTGAACAACGAGTTGTGGATTATTTTGCGCACATGGCTGCACCAGACCAAGGGCCACCGGGCCGGACCAGCCACAGAGAGGATTCTGCGCCGTTCTTACTTCCGCGTCGCCATTCGCTCAGGCGATATTGGGAAGCAATTCTCAGTTCTGATCTTTGAGAGGTGAACCGTTTGTTGCGGGTGCCGAAGCCGTGAATGACATGAGACGCAACGTCGTGAGTACTTCCTCCGGCAGTTCTTCAAAGTAAAGGACAGCGGACCTGGAATGATAGTGGTTGAGCGCCGAGAGGCCGGCGGCAACCACCGCGAGCCCGGCGACCATGCACGCGTATTGGAGAGGATGAGAGAGTGCGTGCAACTCGCGAATAGTGCCAAGCAGGGTGAGAGGCACAAAGACAAGAATGAACACCCAGAAGCTGAACTGGATATTCGATTTTCCCGGCAGGTAGGAGCAGGTGAAGAGAACTTTGTAAAAGCCGATCAGGTTCAGGTCTGCAAGGATCAGTCCGAGAAGAGCAAGGATTACCAGGTGCGCAACAGCCTGGCTGAGCGGCCTGTACGAAAGCGCAAGCAGCGCCGAGATGAACCACACCGGCGCCGCGGCGAACAGCAGCAGCGATCGCCGGGTTGCGACAATGTACTTTTCCGACGAGCGAAGCTGCGTGGTGCGGAGAACCCAGTTGGCAGTGAGCGAGATGGGCAGCACGTAAACGCTGCGCAGGCCGATGACGGCGAAGCTCATCATGGCGAAGGTGGCGACCAGAACGCCAGCCGAGAGCGTGCGCGGATAGAGCAGCGTGCGAAGCATGACCTATTGAATTCAGTAACGGAGGCCGAGCTTCATCGGGAATTCCTCTTCACCATCCTCGAGGTCGGGCAGATCGCAATATTGCCGCACAATCGCCTGATCGCGGAATCGCAGCGCCAGATGCGCAGCGGCGATTACCAGCACAGCAGCAATCATGTGCTGGCCACTCTGCTGAACCCACGATTCAACGGCAACCGGGAGCGCGGCCACTACTGGAAAGAATGTGAAGTATTTGAGCACTGTGAATGCCAGATTCGACTGACCGCGCGCGGGTTGGGGAGTTGGGCGAGCCAGTTCAAACTTCTTTACTCTGCTGGGTCTGCCGGTGCCGTTCCGTGAGACGGGTGCGACCGTGGGCGCCGATATGCCCAGCGTGATTCTGAGCGAGAGTTTATGGAAGAGGGAGTTCGGTGCCGATCCGCATGTTGCCGGGAACGTGGTGCAGGTGGGAATTCGCCGGGCCATAATTGTCGGCGTTGCGCCCGAAGGTCCGTCGGGCCTGCCAGGAAAGGTGGACGCGTGGCTGCTTGAGCCCGATTCGCAGATGGTTCCTGCCGGCGCGGGATACGTAGTGGCGCATCTATCGGATTCGGGACGTTCGAAGATGGACGTCCCGCGAATTCAGATGAAGTCGTATACGCCGCACCGCTCCCCTGACGATATGCTTGGGATCTCGCTCGGCAATGGAATGCCGCGTGAGTGGGATGTATTTCGGTTCGCAGTCCTGCTGGCGTTTCTGGCTTTGCCGGCCATTACGTCGGTTTCGATCGGTGACCTGAGCGTAAGCGTACACAGAATTTCGTGGCCGAGGAGATTGCTGCGCTGGGGCTTTCTTGGCGCCAAGATTGCAATGTTACTGATGATTGCCTATTTTGCATCGCTCGATCTCGCCTTTGGATTCAAGGGGTTCAATACAAGCCAGGCTTTGTATGTGCAAACAGTATCTACATTTTTCATGTGTTTGTTCGGAATGCAATGGGCGCTTAGCGATCAACGGCAGCGCTGCCCGGTCTGCCTGCGGCGCGTTGACCATCCTGCGCGCGTGGGCCAACTTTCCAGAACATTCCTGGCGTGGAACGGAACTGAACTGATGTGCATGGGCGGTCACACGCTTCTGCATGTTCCATCGCTTCCTACGAGTTGGTTCAGCAGCCAGCGATGGATGTTTCTGGACCCCTCGTGGGATTTCCTATTTACGGGCCCGGCGCGCGAGTAGGGTTGCGGGGTTTCGCGAAGATATGGATGAGCCGGAGCGACTACCGGCTCAGTGTGTAGACTTCGCCAGACGCCAACAGGAATGCGCCAGTGACGTATTCATGCGTGCTCGCGCGCTGTGCTGGGTTTGGGCGCGCGTCCACCTGTTGGCCCCACTGCACTTTTCCTTCCGGGCTTATAGCGGCGGCGAGTGCTGCGTAGGCGTTCTTCGTAGCGGGAAGATAAGTTCGCCGGTCGAGAATGTGGTGATTCATTCCCCATGCGAGGCCGAAACAGAAGAAGGCAGTCCCGCTGCTCTCCGGATTGGGAACGTCTTCCGGGTCGTCGAGGTTGGCGCGCCAGAATCCGTCGGGAGACTGCCGCTTGATCAACTCCGAAGCCATGCGCCGATAGATCGCGAGAAACTTTGGACGCTCCGAATCGTTCCTAGGCAGGTACTCGAGAATGCGCGCGATGCCGGCAAAGGCCCATCCATTTCCGCGCGACCAGAAGACCTTGCGGCCATGTGCTGTGCGTTTCCCAATGTAAGTTGGGTCGCGGTAATACAGGCCCGACTCCTGGTCCCATAACTCTCCGCTGACATCGTCGAAGAAGGCGCGCATGGTGGTGAGATATTCCTGCTTGCCTGTGGCGCGGGCGAGCATGGCAAAAACAACAGCGCCGTAGAGTGAGTCGACGTAGGGTTTGCCGCCGTCAAGGTACCAGCGCCTGGCTCCAGCCGGGGAGTTGGGCGCGGGTGTTGTAAGCGAAGTTTCGATGGGGGCAATCATCGCCGGGTCGTGGGCCGCTTTGTGTCTGGCGAGGTAGAGTTCCGTCCAGGTCTCGGCGCAGAAGAGGCGATTGGCACCGAGATTTTCTGTGCCGACTTGCCACTCATTCTGCCTGCCCCAATTGAGGGCCTGTTTGAAGAAAGCCTCATCGTGCGTGGCTTTCCAGGCTTCCATTACACCGGTGTACCATGTGCCGCGTTCCCAGTTGCGGTCGGTTGGTTTCATCACGGGATTTTCAATCTGGTATGCATCCGCGCGATGCATGAGGGTCAGGATCTCTCCACGCGGCGGGAAGGACGTTGCACTTTGCGCCGGCGCAATGAGCGAGACGCAGAGAACGATTGCAGTAATGAATATCGATCGATTCATGGAAAGGGTCATCATTAACTCACAAGCGCGATTCTTAGCCTGAGTTGCAGGCCGAAACAATCTTAGCCGGTCCCGCTGTAATCTTGAGAGACGATGAGAGATTCTGCTGTTTTGCTGATCGATTGCCCGGACCGGAAGGGGCTTGTGGCGCGGGTTTCAGGGTTGCTCTACGAGCGGGGCGCGAATATTCTGCACGCCGACCAGCACCAGGACCACGGCCTGAGGTTGTTTTTCATGCGCGTGGAGTGGAGCCTTGGCGCGAATGCATCCACCGCGGAACGATTCGACCTGGATGGTTTCAAGGCTGCGTTAC
>PLBV01000097.1 GCA_003135455.1 Hyphomicrobiales bacterium
CGCCGCTTCTGGAGCCACCGCCGAATCGGGCCCGGTGAAGTGCCGGCTTTGTCCCGACCTGGGGGTTCTCCCTTTGAACCGGCGGCGAAGGGGTGGTGAGCGGTATCCTTCTGCGCGGTGACCTGGGAGGACTTGGGCTCGCCCTTGATGGCGCGGGCGAGGGCTTCCTTGGTGGCGCGATAGTTGAAGTCCTGGATCTTCTTGTCGTCCTTGGCTTCCCAATGGATGAACACGCCGACGGTGATGAACAGGTCGTCGGCCTCGTTCGCTGGGATGATGCCTTCGGCGACGGAATCGGCGACCGCCTTGGCCACGGCATATTGCGCCGGGCCGAACATCTGCACTGCCTGCCGCGCGTCCTTGATCGTCACTTTGTTGTAAAGGATCGTCGGGGGCTTAGTGAGAAGGTTCGGGGCGATCACCGCGAGCAAGGTGGTGAATCCGTCCTTATTGTTGGTCACCGCGTTGCAGAACGCCGCCTCGACGGGGCCGCCGCGCGGACCAATGAGCAAGTCAACATGCGCAACCTCATTACCATCACCGACGAGCGACTCGCCGACGCAAGTACCACTGATTTTGGCCATGAACAACCCTCCCTAATGGGTGAAACCTCGATTTACAGCTTGCGACGTCCGCGTCGGCAAGCCCGACGAAAGTGCTTGGCTGAACGCGCCTCCGTCGGCAACTCCTGGGTCGGAGCTGCGCGCAGAACATAGTCCGGGGCTGGAAGGATCGGCAAGTCGATTGTTCGCCGCACCGAGCCGGAGCTTGGCCGGTGTTAACGGCCCGTTTCCAGGGCTTGCAGGGCGTCGGCGAACAAGGTCGCGACTGTGAGATCGGCGCTCGTGCCGGGGTTCAGCCCGCGCGCCTTGAGCGAGCGATCGAAATCCAGGAGCCGCGGCGCCATCTCTTCCGGCTTTGGGCTTGCGGCCAAGCGCGCCGCCATCGCGTGAGCCTCTTCAAGCACTTGGCGGGCAACCGCGCCCCCAAACTTCCGCTCGATCAGGCTATCCGGATGGCTTCCGAGGAAAGCGAGGTAGAGACTGGTCACCGTCCAAGGCCTCTCGGTCCAGCGTGCGCGCGCCTGTTCCAGCGCGGGCAGCCCAAGCGCGAAGATGTCGGCGAAGGCGTGCGTATAGTTCCAGGCGATGCGGTCGCGCGTCTCCGCCTGCCACATGGCCTCGAGCAGCGTCACCTCGGGCTCCAAGCTCACATCATGGCGGGGTGCCTCGCCTAAGCCTCCGGGCTTGGCGTGCCGGATCCCCTCGTAGGCCTCGCTTGCGTCCGCGACGCTGAGGCGACCGAGCACGCGGACCAGCCGGCTCTGCAGATTGCCCGCTGCCGGATCGAGCGAAGCTGCGGCCAGCGGTGCTGACAGCAGGAGAATGCCGAGATTGGTGTTCTGGCCGACGGCGGCCATGGTCGCCTCGACCGCCAGGCGAATACGCGTCCCGACCCCTAATCCCGGTTCGGCGATCAGAGGTGCCGCGGCGCGGGCGCTCGCCTCGAAATCGGCAACCCGCATGCGGTGGCCCTCGCCAAAGCGATGCACATTGCCGGGCTTCAATGCCTCGAGCTCCGCCAGGCATGCATCATGGAAGGCGCGGCCGACGTCTTCGGGCCTAGGCCCTTCGGGCTGAGGCGGCCTCTTCAAGCGCCCTCTTGCCCGTGCGCCTCGGCCTGTCCGAGCGCGGCGTCGAGAAAGGCGGCCACTAGCCGGTCGGCGATGGGCACGCGGGCGACGGCTTGCAATCCGTTCCAGGCGGGCATCGAGTTCACCTCCAGCACCAGGAACGCGCCGCCCGGCGCCTGGATGATGTCGACGCCGGCATAGTCGGCGCCGACGCATGCGGTGGAGCGTAAGGCCAGATCGATCAGCTCCTGCGACGGGATGGCGGCTTCCGCACGCGCGCCCTGCTTGATGTTGGTGATCCAGCTCGATCCATGGCGGATCATGGCAGCGACGACGCGGCCGGCGCAGACGAACAGCCGCCAGTCCCGATGGTGATCTTGGGCCGGCGGCACGAACGCCTGCAGGTAGTAGACGCCGTTCACCTCCTCGGGCGGCGCCAGGTCGGCGGCCGAGGAGATCAGCCGCAGGCCCTTGCCTTGCGCGCCGAACAACGGCTTCTGCACGAGGCGCCGTCCTGTTGCGAGGATCGGGGCCGCCACCGCCTCTGCGGCGTCGCGGCCGACGCTGGTCCAGGTCCAGGGCGTCGGTATTTGGGCTCGCTGCAGGAAGAAGGTGGTGGTCGATTTGTCGACGCAGCGCTCGATGGCGCGGGCATCGTTCCACACCGTGACCCCGAGCTCCCGCAACGCATGCAGCACGCCCAAGAACATCGTCACTTCCTCGAAGCTCCCGCCCGGCACGAAGCGCACCAGCGCCGCCCGGGGCACATGGTCGCCGAGCCCCGGGATGGCGAGCCCGCTCCGCGTCGCGGTGGAGAAGCCGCAAGCCGCCAGAGGCACGCTGAGCGGCCTGATCCCGCGGGCCTTGAAGGCGCGGGCGAGGACGCGCCCGTGCCAATCCCTGCCGTCGCCGAACAGGATGACGTCGGGCGCCATGCGGTGCTTAAGCGAAGGAGCGCGACAGCACGGCGGTATCGATGCGGCCGGCCTCGAAGCTCTCGCCCGTCTCCAGCGCCGTCACCGTCACCATGGCCGGGCTGAACAGCATGCGGTCGATGGCATAGAAGTCGCCGTTCACGGCGGCGAAGATATCAGCGAAGGGCTTGCCGTAATCCTTGGATTTGAGGCTCGGCAACTGGTTGGCCAGACCGCGTGCATCCTTGGCCGAGCCTGAGACATAGAGCTGCACGCGGCCGCCATAGATGATGGCGTCGTTGGTGCGGCCCATGGCGGCGGCGAAGCCTGGCGCGGGCGGCGGCAAGGGGGCGGTGGCAATGCCGTCGACGATGCGGTCGAGGGGAAAGCGCAGCTCATGGGTCTTGTGCAGCGCGACCTCGAGGCAGCGCGCGGCGATCTGCACCGTGCCGGCAAGGCTCGAAGTTGGCGCATAGACGAAGGTCAAGCGGTCCGGCGGGAGCTTGCACGCCGCGGCCACGTGCTCGACCAGCGCCGCGGGAGGAGCGCGGTCGGCTTCGAGCACGAGCGTGGCACGCTCGGCCTTGTCCCGATAGCCGAGCTCCTCGAACAGCTTCTCGGTGGAGCCGATGGCGCGGGCGGGCCCGGAGCCCAGCACGTGGTAGGTCTTGCCCTTGTCCTCGACGGACAGGCTCCAGCCCGCATATTGCGAGGCAAGACAGGCGATCACCGGTTGGCTCGTATAGACGGTCACCAGGAAGGGCCAGGAGCTCGAGGGGTCAGCCGTCTCGAGTTCGACGCGGCCGAGCCCCGCGAGGCAGATTTCCGCCATGCGGCGACCGGCTTCCAGCCCGCCAATGGCGCGCACCCCGCAATCGATGCGGCATTCGCCGAGCGAGCCATGCGTCACCTCGACCCGCAAGGCTTGCGCATCATGGATGAGGCCGTCGACCAGCGGCATGACCTTGCTATTGACGCTGAGTCGCTCCGTCTTGCGCGTTGCGCTCCCTTCCGTTTGCTTCACCAAGTTCACCGTCTCCCCCATGCTTTGGCGGCCACATGTGGCCAAAATTATTGAGATTCTTTCCTCGACCAGGCGTTTTGCCTCGGCCGGCGTCTCGGCGCGGGCCCACACAGTGCATATCGGACCGTTTTTGTCGATGCGCTCACCGCGTCGCGGGCGGTCCGCCGTCCAGGGGGGCCAGTCCATGTCCGGCACCGCGACGGCCTCGCGCGCAAAGACGATTCCTGAGGCGGATGCCCCCTGAATTGCAAGCAGGGCGCTGGCGAGAGGCCGCCCCCGTACCGCGTCGAGATGCAGCCGGAGCAACGACTCCGCGTCGGTATCGAAGATATCGAGGGTGGCCCCGGGGCGTGGATTGATCTCGAGCAGCAGGGCCTGGCGCTGGCCGCTTGAGGATTCATTCACCATGAAGTCGGCGCTGCACAGCCCTTTCAGCCCGAAGGCGGCTGCAACACGCTCGACCGCTCCAGCCATCTCCTCCGCAAGCGTAAGGGAAAGATCCGCCGGACGCACCGCGCCCCCATAGCGGAAGGGCCGCGCCTCGGTAGGTGCGGTCCATTGCTCGCTGAAGCCGAGCGCGCGGGCTTGGGCGCCATCGGCAAGGAACAGCACGGAGACCGCGCGGCCCGCGACCTGCTCCTGAAAGTAGACAGGGGCTGCGGGCTCGGAGCTCACTATGGCGTCGCTTGCGACGATGTGCCCGCCGCCCGCGCCGCCCCGCCGCTTGGCGAGCCAGCGATTTCTGTTCGCCGGAGCCTCCGTCACGGTGCGCGGATGAGGGATGCCGAGGCGGCCAAGCTCGGGGAAGAAGCTCTCTGGCGCCTTGATGCGCTCCACCGTCGCCGCATCGTTGCCCAACACCGGCCAGCGCTTGGCGATCTTGCGCAAGAGTTCCGGCCGATCCTCGAAGCCCGCGCCATAGACGAAGCCGTCAATTGGCGACGGTGCCTCTTCGGCCAGCCCATGAAGCGCCGCCAGCAACGCGTCCGCCCGCACCCCGTCCGCCAGCGTGCCGTCGAGCTTGTGGCAGGCATGGGCGAGCGCTTGGCAATCGGCGTCGGCGAAGAAATCGGCGACCAGCGGCGCGTAGCCGGCTCTTCGGGCCGACGCGGCTAGCGCCCGTCCCGAGACTGCCGCGATTAGCAGGGAAGGCCGGTCAGCCGACGATCTTCTGGGCAAGGGCGTAAGCGTCCCGGAAATCGAGATAGAGCGGCTTCTCCGACTCGATCATCATGTTGAACAGGCCGGCCTCGGTCCGGTATTTGACGTTGCCGACGGTGAGCGCCCCGATGCCGACGGCATCTGTGCCGGGAATTGGCGTGCCGTCATCCTTCACGCCCACGCCTTCCACCCCCGCTGGCGGCACGGCGTTGACGTCGGTCACCACCTTGAGCTTTTTCGCGTGCTTCAGCTGCTCGGCGCTGAGCAACCTTCGTCCGGCTGGCCCGGCGGCGAACACCACGTCCGCCTCGCGCACGAGCTCGGTCTTCTGCTCCTCAGTCGAGCCGTCGGCATAGCCGATGTTCACCGCGAAGCGCTGATTGGCTTCCTCGGCGAGCTTGCGCACGCGATCCGGCCCGTCATAGCCGATCAGGGTGGCCTGCGCCCCTTCGAGCCCGGCGATCACGGCGGAGGCAAAGCCGACCACGCCCGTGCCGCCGAAGACAGCGACCTGTTTGCCCTTGAGCTCGGTTGCGAATTTGTCCCGCAGCGCCTTCGTGGCGCAGGCGACATTAGCGGCCGCTGTGGTGAAGGAGCCGGCTGGATCGGCGAATACCGAGATCTCGAAGGGCGGCACCATTGCTTTCTTGGCGCGGGCCATCATGTCGAGCGCCTCGATGGCGCGTTTGCCGGCGATGAACACGGCCGTCCGCTTCACCCCGTCGGGCCCACGCGAGAAGATCGCGTCCTGCACCAGCCCGGAGACGTCCTCGACGGTGACGGACGTATAGGGGATCGCCGCATCGTAGCCGGCGTCGAGCGCCATGTTCACATCGAATGGGCTCATATGCTTGAGCGGCGTGAGCATGTGCAGAATGCGGGGGTGCGCCATATTCGTGAGGTCTCCCTCTCCTCGCTCGCCTCGCGCCTTGGCGGGGAGGCCTCTCGGGGCCTGGCTTTAGCACAAGAGCGCGCGGGACAAAGCTCCCTCGATGCGGCTTCCGACAAATAAACTCGCGTCAGCGGGTTTCGATCTTTGCGCCCTCGTTGCGTCCTTGGGCGAGATGGAAGTCGAGCCCGGCGAGATCGGCGCGGGCGCGCGCTTCCTTAAGCAGGGCGCGCCCCTCATCCTGCGACGCGATGAAGGCAAACCCCGTCGGTCCCCAGGAGCTTTGCCCAAGCCCGGTGAGCCTCAACGTAGCGAGCCAGGCAAGCGCGGTCGCGACGCGCGGGCTCACATAGGCGCCGCCTTGCGCCCTTGCGTAATAGGCACCCATCGAAGCCTGCATGGCACCGATCGCGGCGCTAAAGCTCTCGAAGTCGTCCTCGGCCAAGGCTGGCAGCGCGCCGAGCACCACGCGCCGACGAAGCTCCGCCGTTTCGCTTGGCGGGAACTCCGGCAGCGAGGCGAAAGCCGCATCCTCGCTCGCCCCATGCATGCCATTGGAGCTTGCATCGAAGATGAGCAGCACGCGCCATTGAGGAGGGAAGGGCAGCTGGGCGAGCATCGGGGGCAGCCTGTCCTTGCCCGGCCCGCCGTCGAGCACCACGCCGCCTTGGGCGAAGGTGCCGATGCCGATGCCCGAGCGCTTGCCCCGGTCGGCCGCAGCGGCGATCGCGCCCGGGTCGAGCGGCAGCCCTTCGAGGCGAGCGAAGGCCGCGCCCACCGCTAGCGCCAGCTGGGTGCCCGAGCCAAGCCCGGAATGGGGCGGAATTGCCTCCTCGATGTTGAGGTGATAGGTGCCCGCGCGGCCGGAAGTCGCCATAACGCGCGCAAGATAGGCTTCCGCCCGGTTTCGCTCCGGACCCTCTACCGTCAGAGACGATCCCCGCGTGAGCACGAGCCTGGTGCGCGGCCGGTCGAGCGCCAGACCGAAGCTGCCGAAGGGGCGGGGGCCCCTGCCGCTCGGGTCGAGAAAGCCGAAATGCAGGCGCGCACCCGTGGTGACCGTCACGGCCTCGCACGGTGCCAAAGTGTCGATTGTGCCCGAGCCCGCTATGGTAAGGGCGTCCTCCATTGATCGGCTCGAAGCCTCTGATATGCTTGTCCGTGGTGAGGGGAGCGCCTCACTGTTTCAAAAGACAGGCGCCATGGCAACGTCCGAGCGTACTTACACCGACGCCGAAATCGAGGAGCGGCTCAAATCCGAGCTGCCCCATTGGCATCTCGAAGGCGGCTGGATCAGACGCAAATACAAGACCAATGGCTGGAAGGGCACGCTGATGGTGATCAACACCGTCGGCCATTTGGCGGAGGCGGCGTGGCATCACCCCGACATCACCGCCTCCTATGCCTGGGTCGAGGTGCGGCTGATGAACCACGCGGCCAAGGGCATCACCGACAAGGACTTTGCGCTCGCCAAGAAGATCGAGGAGGTGGTGCATTGGCAGCCCGGCCTCGAGGAGAGTGCGCTCGAGGGCACGCCCTCCGAGGACATGCGCTTCGCCTATATCAAATACGACAAGCCAAAAAAGTGAGCGAGGGGCCGCCGCTCGCGCGGCCCGCGCCCAAGTCCCCGCCACGGGAATGGCAGTCCCATCGTCTACCGCCTCTTGAGCCTCGCTTCCCTGCACCAGGGCTCGCGGCAAAAGATAGAGTTTTACTGCTGCGTGGAGGTCGCGCGGCGGCGCGGGCAACACCGTCAAAGGCAGAGGATTGGGAAAGGTTGAGCTCATACGCGTGCTTGCACGGCTCCGGGCACCTGTTTAATGGTGCGCCGCTATGGCGGTGCAGGTAAAGAGGGCGAAGCTTGCCGGTGACGGCGCGCTGGAACGCGCGAGCGCGCTGCTCGGCCGCGCGCGCCTGGCCGTGATCGGCGGCCTTCTCACCGACATTGCCGGCGCCGAGGCGGCGCTGGCCCTGGCCGAGAAGCTGGGCGGCGTCATCGATCATGCAGCAGGCGAAGGGCTTTGCCGCGCCTCCCGCATCATGCGCGAGACGGGCGGCTGCCCGGCAAGCATGGGCGAAGTGCGCAACCGCGCCGATATCGTCGTGCTGGTCGGCGATGGGCCGCTCAAGCGCGAGCCGGGTCTCCTTACGGCGCTGTTCCCCAAAAAGGAGGGCCTGCCCCGGCCGGGTAACAATTCGCGCGGGCTCGTCCTGCTCGGGTGCGGAGAGGCCGAAGTTCCGGCCCACATCCCCGTGACCAGGATTGGACTTGGCAATCTGGATCTTGCGACTCTGGTGGCTCGGCTCTCCGCTGCCGTGCATCAGCACCAGGCGCAGGTGCGGGACGATGATCTCGCCACGACGCTGCAAGGCCTCGCCGAGCGCTTGCGCGCGGGCGCCTTCCCGGTTTTCGTTATTTCGTATTGCGACCTCGACGACCAGGTCCTGCGCACCGTTCTCGACATGGTTCGCCACCTTTGTGTCACCACGCGTGCAGCTAATTTATCCGTCCCCGCACCAGGCAATGGTGATGGCGTGAATCTCTGCTCGGTTTGGACCTGCGGGCTGCCGGTGCGGACGAGCTTTGTTAGCGGGCTGCCCGAGCATGATGCCCGGATGTATGGCGCGCGGCGCCTCATCGAGAGCGGGGAGGCGGATGCGCTGCTCTGGGTCGAAGCCCTTCCGACATTTGGCGTCGAGCGGCCGCAAGGGGTGCCGACGGTCGTGCTTTCCTCCACCGGCAACGGTGCTACCGCCGCGGATGACGTAGCGATCGAGGTCGGCTGTCCAGGTGTCGATCATGACGCCGAGCTTTATCTCTGGTCCATCGCCGGGATCGGCATGGTCAAGGCCACCAGGCCCAATGGGGGCGCCCCCACGGTGGCCGAGGTGCTGGGCAGGATCGCTGAGCGGCTCGGAAGCCCGGAGGCGCGCGCGTGATGATCAGGCTTAAGGGCGGCCGCGTCATCGATCCCGTGCACGGCCGCGACGCGACGGGCGACGTCTTCATCGACAATGGCCGCATCGCCGCGGCGGGCGCGAACGGCCGCAAAGCCGATCAGACCTACGACGTCACCGGCAAGATCGTCATGGCCGGCGCCGTCGACATCCACTCCCACATTGGCGGCTCCAACGTCACCATGGCGCGCCTACTCATGCCCGAGCTGCCGGCGCTGGCTGCCAAAGGGGGCGCTACGATCGCGCCCACGCCCGCCGCCTGGGGCGCCTTCGCCACCGGCATCCGCTATGCCGAGATGGGCTACACCACGGTGATCGAGCCGGCAATGATTCCCACCCACGCCATCGAGGCGCAGCTCGAACTCTCCCGCATCCCCATCATCGACGTTGGTGGGCTCGCCATCCTCGGCAATGACGATTTCACCCTTGGCCTGTTGCGCGACGGGGCCGGCAAGATGGCGATCGAGGACTATGTCGCCTGGACGCTTGCCCATACCAAATGTCTGTGGATCAAGGTCATCAATGCCGGCGGCTCGGCGGCCTTCAAGTTCAATGCCCGCAGCTTCGGCCTCGACGAAATGGTGCCGGGCTATGGCGTCACCTCGCGTGCGATCGTGCAAGCCCTGCAATACGCCGTCACCGGGCTCGGCGTGCCTCACCCGCTGCATGTCCATTGCAACAATCTTGGGCTAGCCGGCAATGTCGACACGGCGGTCGCCACCATCGAGGCCGCCGAAGGCCTGCCCATCCACTTCGCCCATATCCAGTTCTATGGCTATGGCAGCGAAGGGCCGGACGGCCTGTCATCCGGCGCGCCGCGGCTGATCGAGGCCATCAACGCCCACAAGAATGTCAGCGTCGATATCGGTCAGGTGATGTTCGGCCAGACCATCACGCTGTCGGGCGATATATTGCGCCAGTTCGATGGCCGCGGCGCCGCCAAGCCGAAGAAATGGATGATCGATCAGGGCGATGGCAACGGCACCGGAATCGTGCCCTATAAATACCGCGCCAAGAATTTCGTGAATGCGGTGCAATGGGCGATCGGGCTTGAGATCATGCTGCTCGCCGAGGATCTCTGGCAGGTGCTGTTCTCCACCGACCACCCCAATGGCGCATTGTTCGTGCGCTATCCCGAAATCGTGCATTTGCTGATGGACCGGGACGAGCGCGCCCGCTGGCTGGAGCAGGTGCCCGAGGCCTCGCGGCAAGTCTTGAATCTCCCCGGTATCACCCGCGAGCTGACGCTCTCGGAGGTCGCCATCATCACCCGAGGGGGCCCGGCACGCCTGCTCGGCCTCACCGACCGCGGGCATCTTGGGACGGGCGCCGTCGCCGATATGTCGGTATATAGCGAGCAGGCCGACAAGACGGCGATGTTTGCTCACGCCGACCTCGTCTTCAAGGACGGCGAGCTCGTGGTCCGCGACGGCGAGGTGGTCAATGTCACTTGGGGCCGCGCCTTCCAGGTGGCGCCTGGCTTCGATGCGGCCATCGAGCGCAGGCTGGACCGCTTCTACGATCGCTATTACGACCTCAACCCTTCCATCTTCGACGTGCCCGCCGATATCGCCGGCCGGCCAGAACGGTTTGCGACGGTGCCATGTCTGACCTGAACCTCAAAGGCGTCACCATCGTCGATACTTTCGCCGAGGCCTTCCCCATGTCTGGCACCCGGGTCATCATCACCGCGCCGACGCTCGAATGGGCCGTCATCGCCGGACGTACCATGACCGGCTTTGCCACCTCGGTGATCGCCTGCGGCGCCGAAGCTTCCATCGAGCGCGAGCTCAAACCCGAGGAGACGCTGGACGGGCGCCCCGGCGTCTCGGTGCTGCTCTTCGCCATGGAGAGCGAGAAGCTGCAGCGCCAGCTGCGCAATCGCGTCGGCCAATGCGTGCTGACCTGCGCCGGCACGTCCTGCTTCGCCGGGCTCGAAGGCGGCAAGAAGCTCAAGCTCGGCGCCTCGCTGCGCTTTTTCGGCGATGGCTGGCAGATGTCGAAGGTCATCGGCGGNNCGCCGCTTCTGGCGCATCCCGGTGATGGACGGCGAGTTCGTCTGCGAGGCGACGACCGGCATGACCAAGTCCGCCGTGGGCGGGGGCAATCTCCTGGTGCTGGGCCGCTCCCATGCCGGCGTGCTCAGCGCCTGCGAACGGGCAGTGAAAGCGATCGGCGCGGTGCCCGACGCCATCGCCCCCTTCCCCGGCGGCATCGTGCGCTCGGGCTCCAAGGTCGGCTCTCGTTACAAGGGCCAGATCGCCTCGACCAACGATGCTTACTGCCCGACGCTCAAGGCGGTGGTGGACACCGCGCTTCCCCTCGATGTGGAGGCGGTGCTGGAGATCGTCATCGACGGCTTGAGCGCCGACGCCGTGGCGGCGGCCATGCGCGCCGGCCTCTTCGCCATCGTCGAAGGCGGCGCCGAGCAGGGCATCACCCACATCACCGCCGGCAATTATGGCGGCAATCTCGGGCCCCATCACTTCCATCTCAAGGAGATCATCAGTTGAGCGCGCTGACCCTTGAGCTGGCGCGGAAGCCCGACCAGCGGCTCGACCTTTCGCCGCTTCTCCCGAGGCGCCTCGCCGGCCTGAAGCCGAAGGAGATCGAGGCGCTTCAGATCGGCACGACGCGGGCTCGCCTCGTGGTCGGCGATCTGTTCAAGCTGAAGGGCTCGGGCGATGGGGGCATGCTCCGCCTCGTCGGCACCGATGCACGCTGCGACCGCATCGGACACGAGCTTGCCGAGGGTGAGATCGTGGTAGAGGGCGACGTCGGCGCCTATCTCGGCGCCGCCATGACGGGCGGCAAGATCAGCATCAGTGGCCGGGCCGGCCCGGTCGCCGGCGCTGGCATGGCGGGCGGCACCATCGCCATCGGCGGCGATTCCGATGAGCGCGCCGGCGGGATTCTGGTGGGTGGCACCCACGGCATGCGTGGAGGGCTGATCACCATCGGCGGCAATGCCGGGCCCATGCTCGGCGAGCGCATGCGGCGCGGCCTCATTATCGTCAATGGCGGCGCGTCCGACTACGCCGCGGCCCGCATGATCGCGGGCACCATCATCGTCAAGGGCACGGTCGCTCGCTTTGCGGGCTATGGCTTGCGGCGCGGCACGCTGATCCTGACCAAGGAGCCCAAGGACCTATTGCCGACCTTCGGCGATTGCGGGGTGATGGACTTCAACTATCTAGCGCTGCTCGACCGGCAGCTGCGCGCCTTGGGCATCGACGCCAAGCTCCGCAGCCGCGCCCGCAGGCTGATGGGCGACATGGCCACGCTCGGCAAGGGCGAGATGCTGATTTTGGCCTGAACGGCTGGATCAAGCCTCGATGATGGGTTAAGCGCCTCCCATATCCGCTATGCTCGTTTCGGCGGCGGCGCGCGCTTTAAAGTGAAAGATGACCGCACCTCCTTTCGTTCTCCTCGATGACAGCCTGACTCAAGGCGCGGCCCGTACCAGCCTGCTCTATGAGGCGCCGGAGCGGGTGGTCGTGGCGTATGAGGCCCATGAGGTCGAGGCTGGCCTCGACGCCATCAGCGAGGGGCTCGCCGCCGGGCTCGAGGCGGCAGGCTTCTTCTCCTATGAGCTGGGCTATTGCCTTGAGCCCAAGCTCGCTCGCCTATTGCCTGAGGAGCGGCGCCAGCCTCTGTTCTGGATCGGCCTCTTCCGCTCCTCGCGCCGTCTCGACGACGCGGAGACCCGTGCCTGGCTCGATGCCCATGGTGCCGAGCGCAGCGCGAGCTTCACCGACCTGCACCTGTCTTGGACGCGCGATGACTACGCCTGCGCCTTCGAGGCCGTGCAGGACTATATCGCCGCCGGCGACGTCTATCAGATCAACCTCACGCTCAAATATCTCTTCGCTTTTGCCGGCGATCCGGTCGCGCTCTACACAGCGCTGAGGCGCAAGCAGCGCGTGGCCTATGGCGCGCTGATCGGCACGCCCGACTTTCACGTGCTGTCGCTGTCGCCTGAGCTGTTCTTCCGCCGAGAGGGCAAGCAGATCATGGCGCGCCCCATGAAGGGCACCGCACCCCGGGGGCGCAACTCCCGGGAGGACGCGCGGCTCAAGACCTGGCTCGCCATGGACGAGAAGCAGCGGGCCGAGAACTTGATGATCGTGGACTTGTTGCGCAACGATCTCGGCCGCATCGCGAAGATCGGCTCGGTCGAGGTCACCGACCTCTTCACCGTGGAGACCTATCGCTCGGTGCTCCAGATGACCTCGGGCATCACCGCCGAGCTTCGCGGCGACATGGGGCTCAAGGATACCTTACGCGCGCTGTTCCCTTGCGGCTCGGTGACGGGTGCGCCCAAGGTCCGCGCCATGGAGATCATCCGCGAGCTGGAGGCCGGCGCCAGAGGCGTCTATACCGGCGCCATCGGCCGCATCGCGCCTGGCGGCGATGCGCAGTTCAACGTCGCCATCCGCACGGTGGTCATCGACGCGGAAGGCGGGGAGATGGGTATCGGCAGCGGCATCGTCGCCGACTCCAAGATGGAGGCCGAGTTCGAGGAATGTCTGCTGAAGGCCCAGTTCCTCACCAAGGCCGATGCCTCCTTCGAGCTGATCGAGACGCTGCGCTTCGAGCCCGACCACGGTTTCCATCTGCTCGAGCGCCATCTCGCCCGGCTCAAATCCTCGGCCGCCCATTTCGGCTATCCCTATGACCGCGACGCCGTGCTCGCCGCGATTGAGGGGGAGGCGGCGCGGCTCGAAACGCCGGTCAATATGGTGCGGCTCCTGCTCGCCGAGGACGGCAGGCTCACCGTGACCTCGACCGCCATCGAGCTGCCGGCTCGCGGCACCGTGTGGAAGTTCGTCATCTCCGATCAGCGGCTCGACGAGAAGGACCCGCTCTTCTTCCACAAGACCACGCGGCGGCAGTTTTTCGATGCCGAGCTCGAGCGGCAAAGGGCGCTTCAGCCTTGCGACGAGGTGGTCTTCCTCAACAAACGCGGCGAGCTGACCGAAGGCACCCGCACCAATCTATTTATCGAGCAGGACGGGCGGCTGTTCACCCCCGCACTCGCCTGCGGGCTCCTGCCCGGCACCTTGCGCGAGGAGCTGATCGACCTCCCCCGGGCTGCAGCGAGCGAGGCGGTGCTGAGCCTTGAGGACCTGAAGCACGCCGACCGCGTCTATCTCGGCAATTCGGTGCGCGGCCTGATCCGCGCCGAGGCCATCGGGATCACGGCCACGGAAAAAGCGCACCAAGCTGAGCCCGAAGCGGCTTTACCCTGACACGGACGACACCGGTCGCTGACCGTCATCCTGAGGTGGCCGCGGAAAGCGGCCCTCGAAGGATGACTTTGGGGAGGCCGTCGCCCTTCGAGGCTCGCTACACTCGCACCTCAGGGTGACGGGGAGAGTCAGCAACAAAAAAAGCCCGGGCACGAGGCCCGGGCCAGTCAGGAGCGCTAGGGGGAGAGAACTATTCGCAGTCGTCGTAGCTCGGGCTGTGGCTGTAGCTGTGGCTGTAGCTATGGCTGTCGCTGTGGCCGTAACCGTGGCTGTGATGGGCGGCCTTGTAGAGCGCATAGAGATAGGCGTAGGCGGCGGCCGTATCGGTGCTGTCGTCGCCATGAGCCTGCTGCTGCTCAGCGGGCCCGGCCTCAGCCGGCGCGGCCGGGGCTTCGGCGGCAGGAGCCTCTGGCGCGGGTGCCTCATCGGCAGAGGCGGCATCGGAAGGGTCGGCATCCGGGGCCGGCGCTGCGTCGGCTGCATCTTGCGCGGAAGCGGGCTCGGCGTCAGCCGTCTCCTTGAGCTCGGCCAGCTTGACCGGCTTCGCCACCGTCTTCGACAGGGCAATCTTCTGCACCACCGGCGCCTTGCCGTTCTCCTCGACCACGATCTGGCGAGTCTTGTCGCCGGCATTGCTGCTGGCGAGCACGCCGCCGGTGTCTTGGCCCCGGGGTGCCTTGGGCGCCACGATCGACTTGGCGCCGACTGGCACGCCGCCGCCGGGTTGCAGGTCTTTGGCCTCTGCGGTGGCCGCCATCAACAGGGCAAAAGCGGCAAACGACGTGAGCGCGATAAAAGCTTGGCGGGAATTCGATGTCATGGCTGCGATCTCCTCGGTGAAAGTGGGGCTCCGTCTTGAGCGTGATGACGGTTGTAACGGGCGCGGGCTGAACCGAGCCTGAGGCCGCCATTCACCTCCCGTTCAGCCGAAAAACGCGATTTTGGGCCTCGCTCGGCTTTGGCAGCGCCCGCCTTGACGCCATGCGCGAAGGGGCCATGCTGTCTTGGCCACCCTCTTTTGGGAGACTGCTGCAATGCTATGGACTAGCCGAGCGATGGACCGGCGCTTAGCCGCTTGCCTGGCGGCGGTCGTGCTTTTCCTGGCCGTGGCTCACGCCCGTGCCGCCGAAGGGCCGTATCTGGAGCTCGACACCAAGGGCCACATGGCCCTCATCCGGAGCCTCGTCTTCAGTCCGGACGGCCGTACCCTCATCTCGGCCAGCGATGACAAGACCATCCGCGTTTGGGACGCCGATACCGGCCGCATCATGCAGACGATCAGGGGCGAGATCGGTGAGGGCGATCCTGGCAAGATCTATGCGCTCGCCATCTCCCGCGATGGGCGTTTCCTGGCTGCCGGGGGGCGCACCGGCGGCGCCGACGGGGAGGGACAGCCGATCCGCCTCTACGACCTCGAGGCAGGGACCTTGATCGGCCTGCTCAAAGGCCATGACGACGCGGTGCTGTCGCTCGACTTCTCGCCGGACGGCGACCGGCTTGTCTCGGGCAGCACCGACGATACCGCCATCATCTGGGACCTGCATAGCAAGACGCCGCTGTACCGTCTTACCGGGCACCAGGGCGACGTGAATGCCGCCCGCTTCACCGCCGACGGCTCGGCCGTGGTGACAGCGAGCGACGACGACACGCTGAAGCTTTGGGACGTGACCGACGGCACCCTCCTCAGGACCTTGACCGGGCACACCGACAAGGTGGTGGCGCTCGCCGTCTCCGTCCGCGACGGCACGGTCGCGTCTGGCGGGCTCGACGGCACCATCCGGCTTTGGGACCTGCACACTGGCCGCACGGTCAAGGAGATCACCCAAGGCACCGAGGTGATGAGCTTGTCGTTCAGCCCGGACGGCAGGCTGCTCCTGTCGGGCGTGGGGCGTGCGCCCTATCAATGCCATGTGTGGGAGGCGGCGAGCGGCCAAGAGGTCGCCACCTATGACGGCCACGACAATATCGTGCTCGCCACGGCCATCGCGCCCGACGGCGTCACGGCCGCCACCGCCGGCGGCGACAATAACGAGATCCATCTTTGGGATGTGCATAGCGGCAAGCTCACCCGCGTTATGATCGGCGTCGGCCGCGCCGTCTGGTCGGTGGGTTTCTCCCCCGATGGCGGCAGCATCGCCTGGGGCGTCGACAAGGCAGAAGGCGCGCCGGAGCGGCCGGGCCCGCTCGGCTTCGGGCTGCGACTGCCCACACCGGACACGTCGACGGGCGAGCCGAAGCCGCTTCGCTCAAGCGAGGGCTTCGCCCGTGCCACCACGAAGCTCGGGCCCCTTAGCCTGCAAACCCGGGCGAGCGGGGAGTTCGGCTATCTCGACCTGCTCGACGTGGTGAAGGGTGGCGCGGTCGTCGCCACCATCAAGCGCGGCGAGGACGCGGGCTACGCCCACAACACCTATACCTTCACCCCCGACGGCAAGACGGTGATCAGCGGCGGTGGTCATGGCTTCCTCTCTACCTATGACCTGCAGGGGCGAAAAGTGGCCGAGTTCGTCGGCCATACCAGCGACGTCTGGGCGGTGGCGGTGTCGCCCGACGGGCGCTGGCTTCTCTCCGGCAGCGACGACCAGACGGTGCGGCTGTGGAACCTGGCGACCCATGAGAACGTCGCCTCGCTGTTCTATGGCAAGAACGGCGAATGGGTGCTGTGGACGCCGCAAGGCTATTACGCCGCTTCGCCGTCCGGCGACGCCCATGTGGGCTGGCACGTCAATGAAGGGGAGGGGAGCCCCGCCCGCTTCGTCAGCGCCGCCCAGCTCAAGAAGCATTTCTACCGGCCCGACATCGTCACCCGCGCGCTGATCCTAAGAAGCGCCGAGCGCGCCGTGCAGGAGGCCAACGGCACCGACTTCGCGCTCGACGAGCTCTTGCAGCGGAAGCCGCCGGACTTCTCGATTGCCGGACCTGCCGACCGTTCGCAGCAGAAATCCGATACGGCCCCGATCACGCTCAGGGTGCCACCAGCTACCGACGCCGTTGACGGCTTCGACATCACCGTGAACGGGCGCCGAATAGCCTCACGCGCCGCAGGCGATAGGGCCGCCGATGACCCAAGCGGAGAGTTGAGGACCTTCCAGGTGCCGCTGTCAGGCGGAGAGAACGCCATCGAGATCAAGGGCTACAACGCCATCGGCCAGACGGCGCAAACCCTGACCTTGCTCCGACCGGGCCAGGCCGCGCTCGACCGGCGCAACACCCTCTATGTGGTGGCCATCGGCGTCGACGACTATCCGAACTTCAACCAGAACCTGACCTTCGCCGGCGCCGACGCCCGCGGCTTCCAGGAGGTGCTGGTGGCCAAAGCGGGCGCCCTGCATGCAAGGATCAAGAGCCTGGTGCTCGCCAACAAGGGCGGCGACGAGCCGCCGACGGCGGCCAACATTAGGGCTGCGCTCGAGGCTTTTCGTGAGGCGGGTCCCGACGACACCATCGTGCTGTTCCTCGCCGGCCACGGCGTCAATGACGGGCCTGATTATCTGTTCCTGCCCACCGACGCCAAGATCGACGGCAAGGTGTGGGACAAGAGCACGGTGATCGCCTGGGAGGCGCTGCAGGATGCAATCGAGACGAGCAAAGGCCGCCGCATCATGCTGGTCGACACCTGCCATTCCGGCAACGCCTTCAATCCGAGGCTGATCAAGGATGCGGCGGATGCGAGCATCGCCGTCTATGCCGCCACTGACGCCGAGACGCTGGCGCAGGAGCGCCCGGCGCTTGGCCATGGCGTCTTCACCTATGCCGTCATCGAGGGGCTGAAAGGCGGCGCCGATCTCTCCAAGGACAAACGGGTCGAGGCTGAGGAGCTCTCGACCTATGTGGCGGCCACGGTGCGCAAGCTGACCGACGACAAACAGCAGCCGATCTTCTCCGAATCGGGAGGGACCGACTTCGTCATCGCCACGGTGAAGGGAAGCGCGCCGGCGTCATCAGGACCCTAGAGCGCTATCGCCTGAAATTGAATCGCGACAGCGCTCTAGCTTTTTGATCATGCTCTAAGGAACGTCGCGACGCTCAGAAGAGGACGGGGCAGGCGGGGTAGAGGGCCCCGACGAAATGTCCGATTGCAGCCGGCCGGCAGCCTTGCCGAAAGAGGCACGCAGCTCCGACCAGGCCCGCGTCAGGCCATCGCCAACGTCGCGGGCGCCCTGGCGCAACGGCTCCGCCCGCTCCCATACCTGGCGCGCCGCCTCCTTCGAGCGCTCCCGCGCGTCCCCAAAAGCCGTCTGTGCTTCGCCTGCTTGGCGTGAAGTCTCGCCGCGAAGCTCTTCGAGCTGGCGTTCCGTCAGCCGCTGCCAATCGTGCGCGCGGGCCCTCACCTCTTGGAAGCGCGTCTCGAGGTTCGCCACGACATGCTCGCCCAAGGAGTAGCTATGGCCGCGGAGCTCGGAAAGCTGACGGCCAAGCGCATCGAGGTCGCGCTCGAATTCCGTCCATTCGCGGCGGGAGGCGCTATCCTTCGCGCCGCGTGGGGCCGCTTCGGCCGGGCTGCCGCTATTCTGGGAAAAGGGGTCG
Source organism: Hyphomicrobiales bacterium (assembly GCA_003135455.1). Taxonomy (GTDB): domain Bacteria; phylum Pseudomonadota; class Alphaproteobacteria; order Rhizobiales; family Methyloligellaceae; genus Methyloceanibacter. Next base: position 18,359 of record PLBV01000097.1, read on the forward strand.
TTCTGCATTCTTGCCTCGCTGTTACCGGAGGACCCTCAGACGTGAGTCCCGTCCTGCTCCTCCGTCTCCGACTGGTTGCGCATCCAGGCCGCAATGCGCTCCAGCGTCTCCGCCGTTGAGCGTTGCATCTTGGCCCAGGACTGGACGGCCACCGCCATCCAACTGTCGAGCGTCGTGGCCGCGTCCCGATTGAGTGTGGCGAACTTGGCTTTCTGCTCGCTTAACGCCGCGCCGACGCTCTCCACATGCGTCCGCATGCGGTCCTTGAAGGTGATGACCGTCTGCTCGGTCCGCTCGACCGCCCGCTCGCTGACCGCCGCCGCCCGCTCGGTCTGCGCCTTGACGGAGGCCGCGAACCTATCCATGCGGCTGTGGAAAGAATTATTGGCTCCGGAGCGAAGAGGCTCGGCCAAGCTCAGGCTTGCCGCCGATGCCACCAGAGCTGCCGCCAGCAACAGGGTGCCGGGCCATCGAAGATGTCGCATCTGATCCTCCGATCACCCCGTTGGCGACCACGGCAGGCTGACCCAGCCTACCGCCAGTAGGAACCCGGCAATGATCGCGAGAATGAGGGAGAAGACAAGGACCCAAAGCATGGCCTTTGGTCGCGTTCCCTGCCGGGCCTCGGTCGTGGTGAGCACTTTTGCCATCAGCCAGTTCTCCCGTTCTATTCAATTGGGCGCGGCGATCCGCGCATAGGGGGCACGTCCCATCAGCCTTGGGTAACGCAAGCGCCCTGGTGGCCGTTCCAGAGGAGGGACGAGTAAGCGGGACGCAAAGGCGGCTAAGGCCGCGTCAATTGCCGGGTTCGAGGCTCTCGATGGCCTCGTGCACGGCGCGCAGCAACTCGGCCGGGCTGCGGTTCTCGTTCATGCCTTCGCCGGTTGCCCTGAGCAGCGCCTCGGCGTCGGCCTCCCACCGAACCAGGATCGAGCGCTTGTCGTCGACCGAGAGGCCGGTCGTGTGCAGCACATCCTTCGGCGCCAAGAACACCGAGGCGGGGTCGAGCTTGGCCTTGTCGAGATCGATGGCGACGACGGTCATCCGGAAGCCTTTCTCCGATTGTCCACTGGCAGGGGAAACTTTTAGCGGGCAGGTCGCGTTCCCCGCGATAAGATGTTTAGCGCGCGCCACGAGAACGGCATCAAAATCGCGCAAACGGGATCAAAGGAGAATGTAAGAAATGTTTGGTTGGGCGCTGACCTTTCTCATCATCGCACTCATCGCCGCTGCCCTCGGCTTCGGTGGCATCGCCGGCGCAGCCGTATCGATTGCCAAGCTCATTTTCGTGGTGGCCTTGCTCCTGCTCGCACTACCCATTCTCGCCAACATCTTTGTCGGCCGCCGTCCGCCGGTCTAGCGCGCTATCGCATGAAATAGAATCGCGACAGCGCTTCTAGCTTCTTATTTGAGCATCGCGAACCTAGCGTCCCCGGCGGCCGCCCAGCGAGGCGGCCGAGAACTCAAGCGGTTCTGGGAATGCCGATAGGCGCCGTAGGACTGTCTTCGGGCGCGACGTCGGACTCCGACAATCCGAGCATGTCAGCCAGGCGGTTCCGCGCGCGGTTGACGCGGCTCTTGATGGTGCCGACGGCGCAGCCGCAGATGTCGGCCGCCTCCTCATAGGAGAAGCCGGCGGCGCCCACCAGGATCAGCGCCTCGCGCTGATCGGCGGGAAGGCGGGTAAGCACGTTGCGGAAATCCTGCATGTCCATATGGCCGTACTGCTCGGGATGGGTGGAGAGTCTGGCGGCATAGCTGCCGTCGGCATCCTCCACCTCGCGCCGCCGCTTGCGCCGTTCGGAGAAGTAGGTGTTGCGCAGGATGGTGAACAGCCACGCCTTCAGGTTCGTCCCTTCACGAAACGAATCGAGATGGTTCCATGCCTTGAACAGCGTCTCCTGCACCAGATCGTCCGCCCGCTCTTTGTCACCGCAGAGCGAGACGGCGAAGGCCCGCAAGTTGGACATCTCCGCTACGAGCGAATCCCTAAGGCTCGCCGACACTTTGGGTCGCACTTATTTGTCTCCGCTCCGCTCGAGATCTTTCAGAAGCTGTAGGAGACGATCGGGGATTGGCTCGCGAGCGACCTCGTCGAACAGCGCGCGGACGTGCCGGCCGATATGAGCTTGCAGGTTGAGGGTTAGTCCGTCTTCCATGTTCGTCTCAGGCGCGGCATTGTGTTGCAGCTTGCCCTGAGCCTCTGCTGACTGGTCCATGATTTTGCTGGCACCGGGCGTTTTTGGCCGGCGGTCCTTTTTCTTCGCTTGCTCGTCCACGCTCAGTCCCCTATCCGCCGGGTTCGCTTGCACAGCGGGGTCCTCCTGCTTTGTAGGCTAAAAAACACCCAAGGCGTCAATTGGTTCCCGGTTGTCGGGAACCGGAGGCCGGCTTGGGCGTTGGTTGTAGCTGCCCTGCGGTATGGCGCTTGCCACCCGCGTCGGGGTTTTCCAGTTGCTACCTTAAGCCCCGTCATGCGAATGGGGTTTCCCCAGGCCCATCACCGAAAGTCAGATGCGGATGTCAATATCGAAAGCGATCGCACCTCACCTTCCTTATTTGCGGCGTTTCGCGCGCGCCCTTGCCGGGACGCAAGCTGCCGGCGACTCCTATGTCGCCGCGACATTGGAGGTGCTGATCGAAGACCCCTCCATGTTCGACAGCGCGCTCGACCCGCGTGTCGCTCTATACCGGACTTTCGTTGGGCTTTGGAACTCCGTCGACATCAATCTTAAGCCCGAGGCGCCGGCGGGTTCCATCACCCCGGTCGACCGCAAGCTCGAATCGATCACGCCGCTGCCGCGGCAGGCGTTCCTGCTCTTCGCGGTGGAGGGGTTCTCGGAAGCGGAAGCTGCACAGATACTCGACACCGATCCCGAGGCGGTAGCGAAGCTCATCGACGTCGCCGGCCGCGAGATTGCGGAACAGGTGGCGACCGAGGTGCTGATCATCGAGGACGAGCCGATGATCGCCATGGACCTAGAAGCCATCGTCGAAGGCCTCGGCCACCGCGTCACGGCCGTGGCGCGCACGCATTCCGAAGCCGTGAAGGCTGTAACGAAGACGAAGCCCGGGCTGGTGCTGGCCGACATCCAGCTGGCGGACGGCAGCTCAGGGCTCGACGCCGTCAATGAGATGCTGGCGAGCTTCGAGGTGCCGGTGATCTTCATCACCGCCTATCCCGACAGGCTGCTCACCGGCGAGCGGCCGGAGCCGGCCTTCCTCATCACCAAGCCCTATCAGCCCGACACGGTGAAGGCGATCGTAAGCCAGGCGCTCTTCTTCGAGCGCCGCGCGCGTCTCCGCGATCGGCCGTCGGTGACCGCTTAAGCCGTCCAGTGCGATGGGAAAGGTGGAGCGGACCTCAAGCAAATGGCTTAGAGCGCTGTCGCAGGCGATAGCGCTCTAGGGGCCGCTCCCGATGCGTAGCTCGGGGTTAGATTTTGCCGAGCAGAAGCAGGATGAGAAGAACAACGAGGATCAATCCAACGACGCCCGAAGGGCCATAGCCCCAAGCGCGGCTATGCGGCCAGGCGGGGAAGGCGCCGACGAGGATCAGGATCAGAATAATAATAAGGATCGTGCTCAGCATGTTAGCCTCCTAAGGATCCCGGAAAGGCGACGGATGCGCTGCCTAAGGGCCGAATGAGGACAGGGACACGCGACACGCTAGACTTATCCTGCCCGAGCTTCTTGCCTACCGCACTCGGGTTTCCCCTCAAAGCGCGCAAAAAACATCAAGACTTGAAATCGCATTTAGCCCCCAGCGTCCTCAACGGACGCCAGGTTCGGCGAAGTTAAGAGATTCGCCCCCAACCAACAACGACGCCGCGCCTCCAAGGGAAAAAGTCCCAAGAAGGCTGCGGCGATATTGGCGCTAAGCGTTGCTCAGCCAGGTATCGACTTGCTTCTCGGCTACGTCCTTGGCAATGCCGTAGCGCTCCTGGATCTTGCCGATTAGCTGGACCCTGCGGCCTTCGACCAGGTTGAGGTCGTCATCGGTAAGCTTGCCCCATTGCTGCTGCACCTTACCGCGGAACTGCTTCCAATTGCCTTCGATGCGATCCCAATTCATGCGTCGCCTCCATTTGCTTGGCCCCACTAGGCGCGGGTGGCCCACGGTTGATCCGAAGATAGAGAAAACGCCTCGCCGTGCGCCCGGGTTCCGTCGACAGCAGGTGGTTGGTGTCGAACACGCCTGACTTAACCGGCGCCAATGGCTTAAAGCGCGGCGTTGGAGTAGGCTCGCCGCCGGGGGGAAAGCATGGCAACGAAGCGCATCCTCGTGGTCGAGGACGAGTTTCTCATCGCGCTCGATATTGCGGGCGTGTTGGAGCAGGCCGGCCTCGACGTCATCGGGCCTCACGGCACCATCAGCGCGGCGCTCCGGGCGATCCAAGGCGAAGAGGTGCATGGCGCGCTCTTGGATGCCAATCTCGGCGGCGAGTCGGTTGGCGTCATCGCCGATGCGCTCGCGGCGCGCAGCATTCCGTTTGCCTTTGTCAGCGGCTACGGACGCGAGCAGCTCCCGGCGCCCCACGGCGGGGCACCCCTGATCAAGAAGCCGTTCACCGGCAAGGAGCTGCTCACCGTCGTCGCAGCCTTTGTCGCGGGGCCCTAACAGCCTCGCGGGAGAGACTTGCCTCGATTGGAACAAAATTCGGCCCAACGCGTTAAAGTGGGCTTTTCCCGTGGCCGGCCTTCAACCTTCGAGGTTCCTTCATGCTCTATTGGGCGTTAGTTTTCGCCGTTGTGGCCTTGGTGGCAGGGGTGTTCGGCTTCGGGGGCGTTGCCTCTGCGGCGGCGGGCATCGCGCGCATCCTGTTCTTCATCTTCATTGTGATTTTCCTCATCACCCTCGTCGCGGCCATCGTTTAGGGAGCGGCCCTCTCTAGAATGGAGGTTCGGGGGTCCGTTCGTTGATCCCCGTCCTTCACACGCGCTGGCAACAGGCTGATTGATCAGATAAAAGTGCTTACGAAAAAAAACGCCTGCGACCAGGGGAGGGGATCGGTCACGGCCGCTGGTTCGACCGCCGCGGGAGGGGCGGGGAGGTTCGCGTGCGCTCGAACGTCCTCTAAACGAGAAACAGGAGTGAACGGTTCCATTGCCTCTGTACGGAAAATAAAGGCCGCCAGGTGACCACGGGTAAATGCCGCTCGCGGCGGACCATCGGCGGCAAAAATGTCTACCCCATCAAGAACGAACACCGCCCGGTCGGGTTTAGGAATTAAACGTGGACGCGGGGCGGATGCCGGAACCGCCGCCGCGTTTAACTCACCTGCTGGCCAAGACCAAAGACAATGCAAAGCTGGTTCAACTTCCTGTTCGGCTCTGAGGGGTCATCGGTCCGCTCGACTGGCTGGCCCCCGGGCCTCGTCCTGATCGAGACGGGCGCTGACGGGATTATTGCCGCCGCCTTCCTCGTCATCGCCGCGGCGCTCCTCTACATGCGATGGAAGCCGCCCGGCCGGAACCCCGGCGAGACGGCACTGCTCTGGCTTTTCATTCTCTTCATCTCCGCTAGTGGCCTCGCCCATCTTGCTTCGCTGTTCGCGCTGTGGTGGCCGGTGCAGGGCTTAGAAGGGCTGCTGAAGGCCGCGGCCGCACTGTTCGCGCTCACCACCGCCATCGTCATCTGGAAGCTGACGCCGCAGCTGTTGCGGCTGCCCTCGCGCGATCGCCTGCAGGCCGAGATCGCCGCCCATTTGCGCACCTTCGAGGAGCTGAAAGCGGCGAGGCATCAGCTCGAGGAGCGGGTCGAGGCACGTACCAAGGAGCTGGCAGAAGCCAAGCAGCGCTTCGAGATCGCGCTTCGCGGCTCGCCCATCACGGTGTTCAGCCAGGACAAGGACATGCGCTTCAACTGGATGCATAACCCTCCAGCCGGGCTGATACCGGACCGCGTGATCGGCAAGACTGACGCCGAGGTGCTGCCGCCGGAAGCGGCAGTCCCCATCGCGGCGGCCAAGCGCAAAGCCATGGAGACGGGCGACTCCCAAGAGCTCGAGGTCAGTTGCGAGCTGTTCGGGCGCCGCAGGTCCTTCTATCTCTTGATCGAGCCCTTGCGAGACGTCGGCGACGCCGTGATGGGCACGACCTCGGTCGCCGTCGACATCACCGAACGCAAGGCGTCGGAGGACCAGCTCCGCCTGCTGCTGCGCGAGCTGACCCACCGCTCGAAGAATCTTTTGACGGTCATCCATGCCATCGCGCGGCAAACCGCGTCACGCACCAGGTCGATCGACGATTTCCTGCAGCATTTCAGCAACCGCCTCATGGCCATCGGCTGCTCCCACGATCTTCTGATCGCCGACGACTGGCATGGCGCCTCGCTGCGTACCCTGGTCGAGCGGCAATTGAGTGCGCATGCCGACCTCTTCGGCGAGCAGATCGCCATAGAGGGCGAGGACGTCATGCTGAAGCCGGAGGCGATTCAGAATCTCGGCCTGGCGCTACACGAGCTTGCCACCAACGCCCAGAAATATGGGGCACTGTCGAGTGACAGCGGCCGTGTCGCCATCCGCTGGCAATTCTGCGAGGGGGACGCCTCCAAGCTGAAGCTCCTCTGGGAGGAGCAGGGCGGTCCGCCCGTGACCGAACCCGAACGGTCGGGTTTCGGCCGTGCCATGATCGAGACGGTCGTGAGCCGGGCATTGGAAGGCGAGGTGGAGCTCACCTTTCCGACCCAGGGCGTGCGTTGCGTTATCGTCATTCCCGCCGCGCAAGTGGCGTCGCGCGGATGACCAGAGCATGATCCGGAAAAGTGGATGCCGATTTTCCGAAAAGATCATGCTCAATCAAAAAAAATAGAGCGCTATCGCGATTCTATTTGACCCGATAGCGCTCTAAGGCTGGTGGAATAGGCGTCCCGTTCGATCAACGCGGTCGTGATTGGGCGTGCGCGCAAGTTGAATTGCCCGCCATCAGCCTCAGTTTATGCTCGTGCCTAGAAATGATGGGCGGGCAAGAAGCCAAGCTGGCGAGGAGACAGCATGATCACAAGACGCGACATCACCCTTGGCGCGGTCGGCGTCGCCGCCGTCGCGGTGACTGGCGCGGGACTGCTCAAGGCGCTGACCGCGCGCGCTCGCAGCGCCGAGACCTTCGAGGTCAACCACACGCCAGAGGAATGGCGGAAGCTGCTGACGCCGGAGCAATATGCGGTGTTGCGCGAGGAGGACACCGAGCGGCCCTTCACCAGCCCCTTAAACCATGAGAAGCAGACCGGCATGTTCGATTGCGCGGGCTGCGATCTGCCGCTGTTTGCGTCGGCCACCAAGTTCGACAGCGGCACCGGCTGGCCGAGCTTTTATGCGCCGATCGAAGGGGCGGTCGCGAGTACCTCGGATAACACCTTCGGCATGGAGCGCACCGAGGTGCATTGCCGCCGCTGCGGCGGGCATCAAGGCCACGTCTTCAACGACGGCCCGAAGCCGACAGGCTTGCGCTACTGCATCAACGGGGTGGCGCTGAAATTCGTCGCTCAAACAAAAAGCTAGAGCGCTGTCGCGATTGGAACCTGACGCGAAAGCGCTCTAGGCGATAACCGCTGGCGCCGAAGCACGCTGGCTCGAGGCTGGTGACACGCACCAGGCTCCGCTTGCGGAAGGGAGTTGGCTCCGGACCTATGCCGTCCCTTTTGCGTTTCGGTAGAAAGCAGTATCCTCTTTAGAACATTGATCTAATTGGGTCCCTTGCGCAAAGTGAGGTACCGCAGCCGGCGATCTTCCGCCAGAGCGGCCGTGGACCAGCTTCGAATAAGTTGCGCAACTCTCCACGCGAGCGCGGCGACAACCGTTCACCTGTTTCGGAGTGAGGCTGACAGAGCACCGTGTCTAACAAAGATTGCGCGTTCGTAACTGGAGCCGCGGGCTTTGTCGGCTCCGCCGTTGTCAGAAAACTTTTGGCGGCAGGATTCAGAGTCCGCGCACTCGTGCGCCGACAGAGCCCCCGAACGAATCTTGATGGCCTCGACATCGAAATTGTCGAAGGCGACATGCTGGACAAAGACGCGATTGTCTCTGCGACGAGCGGCGCGCGCTACGTTTTCCACCTGGCGGCCGATTACCGGCTGTGGGCCCCGGACCCGGAGGAGATCATGCGGGCCAATTTGGAGGGGACGCGGGTGGTCATGGAGGCGGCGCGCGCTGTTGGAGTTGAGCGCATCGTCTATACCTCGAGCGTGGCGACCCTTAAGCTCCGCCAGGACGGATCGCCGGCGGACGAGACGACGCCTCTTTCGGAGAACGAGGGGATCGGCGCCTATAAGCGCAGCAAGATTGCCGCCGAGAGAATCGTTGAGCGCATGATCGGCAACGGCCTCCCGGCGATCATCGTCAATCCGTCGACTCCCATTGGGCCGCGCGACCTGCGCCCGACGCCCACGGGGCGCATGATCCTCGAAGCGGCGTTGCGCCGCATACCGGCCTTCGTGGATACCGGCCTCAATCTGGTGCATGTCGACGATGTCGCCGCGGGGCATCTTGCTGCGCTCCGGCAAGGCCGGATCGGCGAGCGTTATATACTGGGCGGGGAGAACATGACGCTTTCCGAGATCCTCGGCAAAATCGCTTCCCTCATGGGTCACCGTCCGCCGCGCATGCGACTGCCACGCAGCCTCATCTACCCGCTCGCGTTCGGTGCTGAGGCCATTGCCCGCTTCACGAAGCGCGAGCCCTTGGTGACGCTTGATGGTCTTAGGATGGCCAAGCACCGGATGTTCTTCACTTCGGCGAAGGCGGAACGTGAGCTTGGCTATGGAGCGAGGCCGGCCGAGCAAGGTCTTCGCGATGCGCTGGACTGGTTCCGCCAAGCGGGCTTTCTGGCGTGACGGTCAGCGTGACAATTGCCTCCTTCGCCCTTGGCATTTGGCTCTACCTCATCTTTGCGCATGGCGCCTTCTGGCTTGGGCGCGAGTGCGATGATGAGGATCCGCCGGCGCTGCCAAAGGGACATCGCTGGCCAAGCGTTGTTGCGGTGGTGCCTGCACGCAACGAAGCCAACATGCTGCCCCGCAGCCTTGCCTCGCTATTGGCCCAGGACTATCCGGGGTCGCTTTCGCTCCTGATCGTCGACGACCAGAGCGACGACGGCACAGCGGCGGTCGCAGGGTCAATGGCTTCCGGCGCTTCCCGTGAGCTCGTCGTGGTGCAGGGCAGACCGCTGCCTGCTGAGTGGACGGGAAAGGTCTGGGCCATGCAACAGGGCGTTGCTCATGCCGAGATGCTCGGCAAGCGGCCTGACTATCTGCTGCTCACCGACGCTGACATCGAATATGCACCTGAGGCCCTGAGGCGTCTTGTGGTGCGGGCCGACGCCATGGGCCTGGTGCTGACGTCGCTTTTGGCGAAGCTCAATTGCGAGAGCCTCGCCGAGCGCGCGCTCATTCCCCCGTTCGTATTCTTCTTCCAAATGCTCTACCCGTTTGGCTGGGTGAACCGCAGCACCAGCGCAATGGCGGCAGCGGCCGGTGGCTGCATGTTGGTCGAACGGCTGGCGCTCCAGAAAGCTGGCGGTATTGCAGTCATCCGCGCCGCGCTGATCGACGACTGTGCACTCGCGAAACTGATGAAGGCAGAAGGGCCAATCTGGCTGGGGCTGACCGACCGCGTCCGCAGTCTGCGACCGTATCCCCGTGTCCGCGATATTCGTCACATGGTTTCGCGGTCGGCCTATGCACAGCTTCGCTTCTCGCCGTGGCTGCTTTTCGGCACCTTGGTTGGCATGGTGGTGACATACCTCGCGGCGCCTATCCTCGCCATCTTTGCACCTTACCCTGCCAACGCGCTCGCCGCCCTAGCCTGGATACTGATGATGCTCGCTTTCCAGCCGACTTTGCGTCGCTATCGGCTGTCGCCCCTCTGGGGCGCCACGCTGCCCTTGGCTGCGGTAGCGTATTTGGCGTTCACTCTCGATTCCGCCTACCAGCACTGGCAAGGGCGCGGAGGAGCGTGGAAAGGACGGGTTCAGGCCCTTCCGGTGAAGCGATGAGGGTCGCAGCCAACTTCCATTCCGGCAAGACCGAACACGACGAGAATTTTCCGGTTGCCTCGTTTCTCATCGCTCCACGCTTGCGTCGGCCGATCCTCAGCTTTTACCGCTTTGCCCGTGCGGCGGATGATGTCGCCGACCATGCTTCGCTTGGGGAAGGCGAGAAGCTCGCCTTGCTGGATGCGCTCGAAGACACCCTGCTCGGCAAGTCCGACGCCGCCGCAGATGCCCTGCCGCTGCGCGAGGTCCTGGCCGAGACTGGCCTCAAGCCAACGCACCCGCTCGATCTCCTGACCGCCTTCCGCGCCGACGTGTCCAAGCATCGCTACGCCGATTGGGCGGAGCTCATGGAGTATTGCCGTTATTCCGCCATGCCCGTCGGGCGCTTCGTGCTCGATCTGCACGGCGAGGCGCGCTCCGTCTGGACCTATGCCGACCCGCTCTGTGCCGCCTTGCAAATCATCAATCATATGCAGGATTGCGGAGGCGATTATCGCGCGCTGGATCGGGTCTACCTGCCGCTCGATATCTTGGAGGCTCATGGAATAGGCGTGAACGTCTTGGCCTCACCCAGGGCCTCTCCGGCTCTGCGGTCTTGCCTTAGGTCCATTGCCGGGAGGACCGCTCAACTTTTATCGGAAGCCTCGAAACTTCCGCTCGCCGTAGAGGACACCCGGCTCGGCCTTGAGACCGGCATTGTCGTAAGGCTCGCGCAGAGGCTGATCGCGCTTCTGATGATCCGCGATCCGCTGAGCGAGCGTGTGCACCTGACCAGGGCGGGTGCCGCTCTGCAGGCGGCACAAGGAGCGGCAGCCACGCTTGCGGCGAGGCTCGCTCAACCTTGGACCTCTTCGTGGGCAGTTAAATAGCGATGAGCGGTATGGAGCGGCAGAAGGAAGCGCCTACAGCGCCGGCATCGACCGCGTCGCGAAGCTCCTTCTACCTCGCCATGCGTATGCTCGCCTCCAAGCAGCGACAGGCCATGTACGAGATCTACGCCTTCTGTCGCGCGGTCGACGATATCGCCGATGACGGAGGTCCACGATCGGAGCGGCTCGCGATGCTCGATCGCTGGCGGGCGGATATTGCGCAGCTTTATGCGGGAGGCGGACCAACCGAGCTGACCAAGGGGCTCGCCATGCTCGTGCAGAGGTTCAGTTTGCGGAAGGAGGATTTCCTTTCCATCATCGATGGCATGGAGATGGACGTGCTTCGCGACATGCGAGCTCCGGATTGGGAGGCGTTTGATCTTTATTGCGATCGTGTGGCCTCGGCGGTCGGGCGGCTCTCGGTCAGGATTTTCGGCGTGGAGGAGGGGAAGGGGCAGCAATTGGCGCATCACCTCGGGCGCGCCTTGCAGATGACCAACATCCTCCGCGATCTAGACGAGGACGCAAAGCTAGGCCGTCTCTATCTGCCGAAAGAGGCCTTGGCGGAGGCGGGCATAAGCGACGAGGACATCGGCAACGTGCTTGCGCATCCGGCGCTCGGCAACGTTTGCGCAGCCGTGGTCGCCCGCGCGCGATGGCATTTCGATGAAGCGTCGGCGGTGATGTTGCGCTGCAGCCGGGAAAGCGTACGCTCGCCGCGGATCATGGCCTCTGTCTATCGCGCCCTTCTCGATAAGCTTGTGGCGCGTGGCTGGTGGGCGCCACGAGAAGAAGTGCGCCCCTCGAAGCTTCAGTTTCTCTGGGCGGCTATGCGGTACGGCATTGTGTGATGGGATGCGGAACGGTGCATATCGTGGGCGCCGGTCTTGCGGGCCTTGCCGCGGCGATCGGGCTCGTCGGCACCGGCCGTGAGCTCGTTGTGCACGAGCTCGCACGTCACGCGGGCGGCCGTTGTCGCTCCTATTTTGAGCCCGCTTTGGGGCTTACCATCGACAACGGCAATCATCTCCTACTATCCGCCAATCATGCGGCGCTGGCTTTTCTGAAGACGATCGGCAGCGAGGAAAAACTCGTAGGGCCGGAGGAGGCCGAATTTGCCTTCGCCGATCTTGCGTCGGGCGACCGCTGGGTGCTCCATCCGAATAAAGGGCGCCTTCCTTGGTGGATTCTTTCCAAGGCCCGGCGCGTGCCTGGCACGCGGCCGGTCGATTATTTGTCGCTGATGCGGCTGCTGCCGGAACGTCGCGATCGCACGCTGGGCGACGTCATTGAATGCGAGGGAATGCTCTACGAGCGCCTCTGGCGCCCCTTGTTTCTGGCGGCACTGAACACCGAACCCTCCGAAGCTTCGGCTCTGCTCGCGCGCGCCGTCCTGCGCGAAACGCTTGCACGCGGGGGCAGCGCCTGCCGTCCGCTGGTCGCGCAAGGGGGGCTTGGTCCGGCCTTCATCGCGCCCGCGCTCGACTACCTCGAGCGCAATGGGGGCAAGCTGCGCTTCGACCATCAGCTCCGCCGATTGGAGCTTGTGGGCGAGAAGGTGCGCGCGCTCGATTTTGGCGAGGATCTCGTGACCCTTACCGACGCCGACAGCGTCATTCTCGCAGTCCCGGCTTCGGTCGCTTCGCTGTTCCTGCCGGACCTGCCTGTGCCGACTAAATTCCGTGCGATCGTCAATGCGCATTTCAAGCTCGACCCTCCCAAGAGCGTCCCCAGCGTCCTCGGCCTTGTCAACGGAACGGCGGAATGGCTGTTCGCCTTTCCCGGCCGCCTCTCCGCCACCATCAGCGCCGCTGACCGATGGATCGAAGTGCCCCGCGAGGTCCTGGCAACAAAGATTTGGGCGGACATCGCAAGACTGACCGGTGCTGGTGACGAGCTCCCGCCTTGGCAGATCGTCAAGGAGCGACGTGCGACCTTTGCCGCACTTCCGCACGAGAACGCCAAACGCCCGCCGCCGCAAACGCGCTGGCGTAATCTTTTTCTTGCCGGTGACTGGACCGCGACGGGGCTCCCCGCCACCATTGAGGGCGCGATCAGGTCCGGCAACAGCGCCGCCCGTCTGGTGAAGACGGCGGCTCAAGCCCGATCTCTCAATGGCAGTGGAAGAGGAATGCGCTCATGAGGAGCCAGGCGCTAACCGAAATGGGCTCCGCTGCTCCATTGGACGCTGGGAACAGCCTTGAGGCGTCGATCGCCTCGGCAACGCAGGCGCTTTGGGCGCTGCAGCGGTCGGACGGACATTTCGTCTTCGAGCTCGAAGCCGATGCCACGATCCCGGCCGAATATGTGCTGCTCCGCCACTATCTCGCCGAGCCCGTCGACCCCGGTCTTGAGCAGAAGATCGCGCGATATCTCCGTCGCATTCAGTCCGCCGATGGCGGTTGGCCGCTGTTCTGCGCGGGCCAGTCCAATATCAGTGCAAGCGTCAAAGCCTATTTCGCGTTGAAGATGATCGGCGATGCCTCGGACGCCTCCCATATGACGCGCGCGCGGGACTGGATCCTCGCCCATGACGGCGCCGCGAACAGCAATGTGTTTACGCGAAATCTGCTCGCGCTCTTTGGCGCAATCCCGTGGCGCGGCGTGCCGGTGATGCCGGTCGAGATCATGCTCCTGCCGCGTTGGTTCCCGTTCCACCTCGACAAGGTCTCCTATTGGGCGCGCACCGTGATGGTGCCGCTGATGGTGCTGAATACGCTGAAGCCGCGGGCGCGCAATCGCAGAGGCATCCGCATTGACGAGCTTTTCGTCACTCCGCCCGAGAAGGTTCGGCATTGGCCGAAGGGCGCGCATCAGACATGGCCTTGGGCCGAATTGTTCGGTGGCATCGACCGGGTTTTGCGCAGCTTCGACCCCTATTTCCCAAAGGCCCTCCGCGCCCGTGCCATCGACAAGGCGGTCACCTTCGTCACGGAGCGGCTGAATGGAGAGGACGGGCTCGGCGCCATCTTTCCGGCAATGGCAAATTCGGTGCTGATGTTCGATGCCTTGGGCTATGCCAAGGACGACGCGAAGGTCCGGACGGCGAGGGCTTCGCTCGAAAAATTGCTGCTGATCAAGGAGGATGAAGCCTATTGCCAGCCCTGCCTCTCGCCCGTCTGGGACACAGCGCTTACCGCTCACGCTCTGCTCGAGGTGGGTGGCCCAGATTGCGAGCAGCGCGCTCTCGACAGCCTCGACTGGCTGCGTCCCCTGCAGGTGCTTGACAGGATCGGAGATTGGGCGGCAAGCCGGCCCGGCATCCGCCCCGGCGGCTGGGCCTTCCAATACGCAAATCCGCATTATCCCGACCTCGACGACACAGCCGTCGTCGTCATGGCCATGGATCGCGCTTGCGCATGCATGACGAACGGGTCGGATGACAAGTACCGGGAGGCGATTGATCGCGGGCAGGAATGGATCATTGGCATGCAGAGCAGCAATGGCGGCTGGGCTGCCTTCGATGCCGATAACGAATATTACTACCTCAACCAGATTCCGTTCTCCGATCACGGCGCCTTGTTGGACCCTCCGACCGCCGACGTCACCGCGCGTTGCGTGTCGATGCTCGCTCAGCTTGGGGCGAGGCCCGGCGAGAGCGAGGCGCTCGATAGGGGCATCGCCTATCTTCTCAAGACGCAGGAGAAAGACGGAAGCTGGCATGGCCGTTGGGGCATGAACTACATCTACGGGACGTGGTCGGCGCTCTCCGCTTTGAACGCGGTGGGCATGGACTCCTCATCGCCCGAGATGTGGAAGGCAGTGAGATGGCTACTATCGATCCAGAATGCCGAGGGGGGCTGGGGTGAGGGCGGCGAAAGCTACAAGCTCGACTATAAAGGACATGAGCCCGTGCCCAGCACGGCCTCACAAACCGCCTGGGCGTTGCTCGGATTGATGGCGGCAGGCGAGGTGGATCATCCGGCGGTCGCCAATGGCATCGGCTACCTCACGGAGACGCAAGGTGAGGACGGCTTCTGGGATGAGGCACTGTTCACCGCGACTGGATTTCCACGCGTCTTTTATCTCCGCTACCACGGCTATTCGAAATTCTTTCCGCTTTGGGCGATGGTCCGCTACCGCAATCTCAAAGCCGCCAACACCAAGACCGTTCTGGTCGGGATGTGAGCTTGAGGGGGGAAACGCCGGGCTTCGTCATCGCCGCGGGAGGTCTCCGCATCGAGGCCCAAATCGCGGCGCGATCGGCCCGCGTCAGATCCGTGGCCGGGGGAGGGGACGGAGCGCGGCTTGAAGAGCTCATCGAGCATTCGGTTGCCGAGGGAGGCCAAGCCATCATCAGCTTCGGCATTGCCGCAGGCCTCGCGCCGGGTATGGCGGCCGGAGCGTGTCTTATCGGCAGCGAGGTCCTCCATGAAGGCCAATCCTATTCCGCCGACGCGGCCTGGACGGCGCGTCTAGAGGAGTTGCTTGGCAGCGCTCATCTCGTCGCAATCGCTGGCGTTGATCGCCCGCTGATATCAGCTTTGGAAAAGCGGGCGCTCCACGCGGAGAGCGGCGCCGTCGCGGCTGATATGGAAAGCCATATTGTCGCTCGTCTTGCCACGCGGCATGGGCTGCCCTTTGCCGTGCTGCGCGTGATCGCCGATCCTGCCGAGCGGGAAATACCGGCCGCGGCGCTTGCCGGCATGCGGAGAGACGGAGGGGTCGACCTTCTAGCGGTGCTCGCCTCGCTCTTAAAGCACCCAGGCCAACTCCCGGCGCTCCTTCGCCTGGCCGCCGATTCGCGGCGCGCCGTGGCCACGCTACTCCGCTGCCACAACCTCTTGGGTCCGGGCCTCGGCTTTGCGGATCTCGACTAGCTTTTCCTCGACGTGCCTGGTGAAGACGTATTCCGCTGGCCGCTGCCGGTCGAGCGGAATATCCGGGGCCATCGGCCCGTCGGTCTTGATGCCCGCAAGCGCCACTTTCGCGGCCTTCCACGGCTTCTTGACCGCGTCCATGACGGCAGAGGCTTCGAAGCCGCTATGCACCATGCAGTCGGCGCATTTCTCGTAATTGCCCGTACCGTATCTGTCCCAGTCGGTATCCTCCATCAGCTCCTTGAAGGTCTTGGCATAGCCTTCGCCGAGCAGATAGCAGGGGCGCTGCCAGCCGAACACCGTCCGCGTCGGGTTGCCCCAGGGCGTGCAGTGATAGGTCTGATTGCCGGCGAGAAAATCGAGGAACAGTCGCGACTGGAAGATCGGCCAGCGCGGCTTTCCCTCGCTGCGGAAGATGTCCCGGAACAGCTGCTTAGTCCTGGTGCGATTGAGGAAATGCTGCTGGTCCGGTGCGCGCTCATAGGCGTAGCCGGGCGAAAGCGTGATGCCGTCGATACCCAGCGACACGACGCTATCGAAGAACTTGGCCACGCGCTCAGGCTCAGCATTGCTGAACAACGTGCAGTTGATGTTGACGCGGAAGCCTCTCGCCTTGGCCGACTTTATGGCTGCGACGGCGCGGTCATAGACCCCCGTCTTGCAAACCGACCTGTCGTGCATCTCTTTGTCGCCATCCAGATGCACCGACCAATTGAACCGGCTGTGGGGCTGATATTGGCCGAGCTTCTTCTCCATCAACAGCGCATTGGTGCACACGGTGATATATTTGCCCTTGGCCAGCGCGCCTACGACAATCTCGGGAAGCTCTTTGTGTAGCAGTGGCTCACCGCCGGCGAGTACGACCACGGGGGCCCCGCATTCGTCGATTGCCTGCATGCAATCGGCAACCGGCAGCCGCTGGTCCAGGATCTTGTCGGGATAATCGATCTTGCCGCAGCCCGCACAGGCGAGGTTGCAGCGAAAAAGCGGCTCGAGCATCAGCACCAGAGGGTAACGTTTTCGACCCCTCAAATGTTGGCGGACGACATACGCCCCAACGACTAAGGCCTGACTGAGAGGAATACCCACTACCGGCTCCGTGGTTGTGTTCGCGCCGCGAAAAACATGGAAATCGGTTTACGCTACCACGAGCGCTTGAGGAATCCGGAAGTGAACTTTTTCCTCGATCCCGGACAGGGTCGATAGCTCCACCGGCCCTAAGCGCCCGAGAGCATTGATAACGTCATCGACCAGCACCTCGGGCGCCGACGCCCCTGCGGTCAATCCGATCGTCGTCATGCCTGCGAACCATTCCTGCTTGAGCGCGCTCCCGTCGGGCACGAGGTAGCTCGGGACGCCGGCCTCTGCCCCTATCTCGCGCAGGCGGTTTGAATTCGAGCTGTTGCTCGCGCCAACGACGAGGATCAGCTCGACCAAACGAGCGAGCTCGCGAACGGCTGTTTGTCGGTTCTGCGTAGCGTAGCAGATGTCGCGGGTCTCGGGACCTACAACATCGCTGAACCCATTCCTGACCGCCGCGATGGTGGCACGGGTGTCGTCCACACTCAGCGTTGTCTGAGTGATGTAGGCTATGGGCGCATCGGCGGGGATATCGAGCCGTCCGACATCGTCCTTGCTTTGAATGAGATGCACCTCGCCCTTGAGCTGGCCCATCGTTCCCTCGATCTCGGGATGCCCGGCATGACCGATCAGGATCAGGATGCGGCCTTGGTCGATATAGCGCTGGCCCTCGTGATGGACCTTCGCAACGAGAGGGCAGACCGCGTCCAGCACCGACAAGCCTCGCGCCTTGGCATCCATCTCGACGGCACGCGACACCCCATGGGCGCTGAAAATCGTCACCGCGCCTGGGGGCACTTCGGAAAGGTCCTCCACGAAGCGAGCCCCTTTAGCCTTAAGGCTCTCGACGACATGGCGGTTGTGCACTATCTCGTGGCGCACATAGACGGGCGCGCCGAATTTATCGAGCGCCCGCTCCACGATCTCAATTGCTCGGACAACGCCGGCACAGAAGCCGCGCGGCTGCGCTAAGATGACCTTCATGAGGCCCGTCCAGTGTAGGAAACCCCTCGCGCCGGCCGAACCGTGCCGACGCCCACATTAGCCCGCCGCCGAGGCAAGCGGTCAAGATGCTTCCGTGTCGCTGATGCGGCGTAAACCAGTGAAAACATAGGTGATCGTCTTCCTATTCGGGCGGGTTCGCGTCAAATAGGTTCCCAAAGAGGGCCCAAAAGATGACGCCAAGTGGGGACCAGTCCATGCTCATGGAGCCCCGTCGTATCGTCTAGGCCGTCGTCAAGCCAAGAGGATGATTGAGTCATCCGACGCATGTGGGGTCGCCATCGCCAACCGCCGAACCAACGCTGCTGCAACTCGTAAGAAGCTCTAGAGACGGTCTGGATATGCTTGAAAGGGCCATCGCTGCGGTTGCCACAGCATGTTGTCGGGTTCCCTGGTTTACGGTGTTCATCGCGTCGACGGTAACTTCCGGCGCGATTATCTACGCCTTCCAACATTTTGCAATTAACACGGACACGAGCGCGTTAATTTCATCGAGGCTTCCGTGGCGCCAGCACGAATTGAAGCTCGATGCGGCATTTCCGCAACGGTCCGATACGATCTTGGTGGTTCTGGACGGGGCGACGCCTGAGCTTGCCGAGGGCGCAACGCGGGCACTTGCAGCTGCCCTCATCGAGAATCCCGACCATATCGAAACGGTTTATCGGCCCGACGGAGGCGCCTTTTTTGAGAAGAGTGGGCTGCTGTTCTTGCCTGTCGAAGGGGTGCAGCGCTCGACCGAGCAGCTGATTCGGGCCCAGCCCTTTCTCGGCACGCTGGCCGCCGACCCATCGCTGCGTGGCCTCGCCGATGCGCTATCCCTCATTCCGCGGGGGATGAAAGAAGGCCAGATCGAAATCAAAGACTTCGCCGCACCGCTTTCGCGTGTGTCCGCCGCCATCGAAGATATCATCGACGGGCGCTCCGCTGCGTTCTCCTGGAACGAGCTTCTGACCGGCGCGGCGTCTGACCCAGGCGAGCTGCGCCGCTTCATCCGCGTCAAGCCGATCCTCGATTATGGTTCGCTGGAGCCGGGTGCCGCGGCATCGGAGACGATCCGCAGCGCCGCCGCCAAGCTCGGTCTTGTGCCCGATCACGGTATCAAAGTCCGTCTTACCGGCCCCATTGCCATTGCCGATGAGGAATTCGCAACGCTTGCCGACGGCGCGCTGCTCAACATCCTCTTGACGACCGGGGTGGTGTTGCTCGTTCTCTGGCTCGCGCTGCGCTCGGGTCGGATTATCCTCGCAGTCGTTCTCAGTCTCTTCGCTGGCCTTGCCGCGACTGCCGCCTCAGGTCTGGCGATGCTGGGCGCCTTCAATCCTATTTCAGTCGCCTTTGCCGTCCTCTTCGTCGGTATCGGGGTCGATTTCGGCATCCAAGTGTCTGTGCGCTACCGAAAGGAACGGCACATCAACGACGATCTAAACGCCGCGCTCGGGGCGGCCGTCGCCGGAATAGCGAATCCCTTGACTCTGGCCGCGGCCGCCACGGCAGCCGGCTTCTATGCTTTTTTGCCCACCGACTATCGCGGCGTATCGGAATTGGGGCTCGTCGCCGGCACGGGCATGATCATCGCCTTCATCACCAGCATTACGCTCTTGCCCGCACTCTTGACGATTTTGAAGCCGCCGGGGGAGTCGAGCGAGATCGGGTACCGCAGGCTCGCTCCGGTCGACCGCTTCATGGCGCGCCATAGAGTTTCGATCCTGCTTCTCACCGGTATTTTGGTTGCGGCAGGTCTGCCGCTCCTCAATGACCTCAAATTCGAGTTCAATCCGCTGAGCTTGAGGAGTGCAAAAGTCGAATCGGTAGCAACGCTGATCGAGCTCATGAAGGACCCGGCGAACACCCTTAGCGGGGTCGACGTCCTTGCTCCGTCACTGGAGGACGCTAAGGTGATTGCGCAACGCTTGGAGAGGCTCCCTGAGGTTTCCGGCGCGACGACGCTGGCAAGCTTCGCGCCGCAGCAGCAGGATGAGAAGCTAGCCCTGATCGAAGATGCGGCTTCTCTGCTTGGTCCTACCATCGACGTTTCGGAGCCTAGGCCGCTCCCAACCGACGACGAGACAAAGGAAGCACTCACCAATGCGGCTCAGGGCTTTACGGTAGCCGCGGGCCAAGGTTCCGACGCCTCGTTAAGCAGCGTTGCCGCGGCGCTGACGAAGCTCGCCGGCACCGATCCAGCGCGCCGAGCCGCTGTCGGAAACGCCCTTCTCGATGGCCTGAGACTTCGGCTTGAGCAGATCCGCATCGCGCTACGGCCGGAGCGCGTCTTAATCGATCGAATGCCGCAGGACCTGGTGCGCGAATGGGTGGCCTCCGATGGTTCGGCCCGCGTCGAAGTCGCCCCCAAAGGCGATCAAAACGACGACGAAACGATGCGACGCTTTGCCTCCGCTGTGCTCGCGGTCGCACCGGAAGCGACGGGCTTGCCGATCCTAGTCCAGCAGTCGGCGCGCACTGTTGTGCGCGCGTTCCTGCAAGCTGGCGCTCTCGCGCTGGTCTCGATCACGGTGCTCTTGCTCGTCGTTTTGCGGCGCGTCAGGGACGTGCTGGTGACGCTCGTGCCTCTGCTGCTTGCAGGTGTCGTAACGTTGGAGCTGACGGTGCTCTTAGGATTGCCGCTCAATTTCGCCAACATCATTGCGCTGCCGCTGCTGCTTGGTGTTGGGGTGGCGTTCAAGGTTTACTACGTGCTCGCCTGGCGAGGAGGCGAGATAAGCCCACTCGCATCGTCGCTGACGCGCGCCGTTATATTCAGCGCGATGACGACGGCAACCGCTTTCGCAAGCCTATGGTTGTCGAATCATCCCGGCACGTCCAGCATGGGAAAGCTTTTATGCCTGTCGCTCGTCACCACACTCGCTGCGGCCGTGCTGTTTCAGCCAATCCTGATGGGGCCGCCCCGGCAGCCGGCGCAGCCGAGTTAGCGTGCCCGCGGTGCCGATTAGCGGTCAGGCGCCGACGTCACGCCTCTCGCGCAGGAAGCGGAAAAATTCCAAACCCTCGCGCAGCCGGCGCTTCATCATCTCGGGGCTGCGCACCATCTCGCCGACGATGGCGGCGATCTTTGGGGCACGGAAGTAGAACCGCTTATAGAAGGCTTCGACCGAGTCGAAGATCTCGGTATGGCTCAGATGCGGATAGGACAGGGGCGCGATTTGCGTTCCAAGCTCGGTCAAGAGTTCCTGGTTCTCATCGAACAGCCATTTGTTCTCGCGCGCCTGATTGTACAGGAAGGTGCCGGGGTAGGGTGCGGCCAGCGACACCTGGATCGTGTGCGGGTTGATCTCGTTGGCGAAGCGGATCGTCTCCTCGATCGTCTCCGTGGTCTCGCCGGGAAGGCCGAGAATGAAAGTGCCGTGAATGACGATGCCGAGCTCGTGGCAGTCCTTGGTGAAACGGCGGGCGAAGTCGACGCGCACGCCCTTCTTGATATTGTACAGGATCTGCTGATTACCGGTCTCATAGCCGACCAGCAGCAGCCGCAAGCCATTGTCCTTCATCACCTTCAGCGTCTCGCGCGGGACGTTGGCCTTGGCGTTGCAGGACCAAGTTAGGCCAAGCTTGCCGATCTCCTTGGCGAGCGCCTCGACGCGCGGCAGATTGTCGGTGAGCGTGTCGTCGTCGAAAAAGAACTCCTTGACCTGTGGGAACGCAGCCGCAGCCCATTTCAGCTCTTCTATGACATTGCCGACGCTGCGCACGCGGTAGCGATGACCGCCGACGGTCTGAGGCCAAAGGCAGAAGGTGCAGCGCGATTTGCAGCCGCGGCCGGTGTAGAAGGAGATGTAGGGATGCTTGAGATAGCCGCCGAAATAATTCTCGACGACGAGGTCGCGCTTATAGACCGGCGTGACGAAGGGCAGTGAGTCCATGTCCTCCAGTGTCGGGCGTTCGGCGTTGTGAACAATGACGCCGTCCGCATTGCGATAGGACAGGCCGACGATCTTGCTCCAGTCCCGTCCTTCCGACACTTCCTTGATGGTGTAATCGAACTCGTTGCGGGCAACGAAATCGATAGCCCATGACGCTTTCAGGCTTTCCTCGGGCTGCACAGCGACCTTGGCGCCGATGAAGCCGATCTTGAGGCTCGGATTGAGCTCCTTCATCGCCTCCGCGGTCTTCACGTCGCTCGCGAACGATGGTGACGACGTATGCAGGACAAGCAGCTCGTATTGGCGCGCGTAAGGGGCGATATCGGCAAAGCTGAGATCGTGCGGCGGCGCGTCGATAAGTTTTGAGTTCTCAACCAGGGCTGCAGGCTGCGCAAGCCAGGTCGGGTACCAGAACGAGCGAACTTCGCGGCGCATTTGGTAACGGGCGCCTGCGCCGCCATCAAAGCCGTCATAGGACGGAGCTTGCAGGAAGAGCGTTCGCATATGCGTCTGTCCCCTCAGTTCGGCGTAAGGGTTCCATCGGACTGAAGCGCGTACCGACTACCCCGCCAGATCATTGGCCCTGGCAGAAAGCTCGCCAGGAAAATTGCAAAGCTCAGTAGATCGCGAAGGGGACTAAGCCAGGGCGAAACTCTCCTTCCGCTCCCGTCGCGCATAGATTCGACTTGTATCGAAACCGCGAGCCGACAAGCAAGCGCAAGCGCAACCAGTCCGATGCCGATGGCGCCGAAGCCTTGTAGTGCCG
This sequence comes from Hyphomicrobiales bacterium, assembly GCA_003135455.1. Lineage (GTDB taxonomy): Bacteria > Pseudomonadota > Alphaproteobacteria > Rhizobiales > Methyloligellaceae > Methyloceanibacter. Next base: position 40,767 of record PLBV01000097.1, read on the forward strand.
CCGCGGCGAGCGCCAAGGGCAAAGCATGGGTAAGCACCAAACCCACATAACCCCATGGGTCAAGCAGGCGCAGGGTGCGCGCCCAGCGCAGCTCGTGGCTGAGCAGCTCGCCAAAGCTTTGCTCGGAGCAGATGTGGCTGAGGAGGAGCCGAGGAATTGCAACCCTAAGTCCCAACCCGCGAACGGCCTCCCCCATCGCGTAGTCGTCGGCGAGCTGGTCGGAGAAAGCCCTAAACCCACCAATACGATTGAGGGTCTCGGCTCGGAGCGCAATGGTCGCGCCAAAGCATGGCCTGGCGAGCCCAAGCTTGAGACCCACCAAGACGCTGGGTAAAAAATGCTGATTGATTGCCGCGGCAGAAAGGCTGGACCAAAGCCCACCAACAGGGTACCCGCGGTACAAGCAGGTCACGAGCCCTATGCCTGGCGCAGAGAGCGCCGATACCACGTCTGGGAGATACTCCCGCTCGACCCTAATGTCGCTGTCCGACACCACGATGATATCATGGCGGGCACGGTTCAACATATTGACAAGATTAGAAACTTTTCGATTGCTGCCATGGAGGCTTGGGTCGACCACGAGCTCGATGTCGTGATCCGGAAACCGTTCGCTGAGACGCCGTATCACCGCCCCCGCCGGATCGGCCGCATCGTGGACGCCAAAGACGAGTTGGATGCTGCCGCCGGAGTCTTGGCTGCAGAAAGAGGCTAAGTTCGTGCTAAGTTCCGACTCAGCCCCACAAAGCGGCTTTAGAATTGTGAGGCCTGGGCTTGACTGCAGGGTAGTGGGCGATTTTTGGGCAAATCGCCGCAGGAGCGCCGCCGCAAAAAGAGCATAGATGCAGCCTGATATGGCGCAGAGGGTAAAAATTGGCCAGAGCCAAGAAGCAAGTTTCAACGTAAACTCATCCATTGAGGGGACCTTCGGCCTGCGCCTGCCCAAGCTGCGGCAGACCGGACGATAAGTATAGACCCCTGAACGGGGTTTGGGGGCGATGAGAGCCAGGGCGCGTTCCATTCTCGGTCGGATAGCCGCCATTGCGCTTGCGGCCGCGCTCTCAGCTTGCGCGGCGGGCGGTCCGTCCGTTCCGCCGCCCGAGCTCCTTGCGTCCCATAACTCCTCCGACGAACCCAAAGTCGTCCAGGCTGGGCTCGGCGCACCGACGGACGTGGCTGGTCTGCCGGACGAACCCAAAGAGGTCTCCGATCCGCTGGAAAAGATGAACCGCTCGGTATTTGAGCGCAACCAGCGCTTCAATCACGCGGTGGTGTATCCGGTTGCCAAGGCGTACCGCGATGTCGTGCCGGAAGCGGTTCGCGATACGGTTGAATCCTTCGCCGGCAACCTCGCCGAGCCCATGGTCTTCGCCAACGATGTCCTGCAGCTGCGTTTGCAGGCGGCAGCGACCACTGCGGGCCGCTTTGCCTTCAACTCGACATTCGGCCTGGCCGGCCTGTTCGATGTCGCAGCTCCCAGGGGTCTGCCGCACCAATCCGGCGACCTCGGACAGACACTCTATGTTTGGGGTATGCGCGATAGCGCTTACCTCGTCGTGCCGATTATCGGGCCGACCAACCTTCGCGATCTGGTTGGGACCACCGTTGAATTCGTTGCTGCGATCCCGGCCGGAGGGTTGCTGTCAACGCAGATCGCTTCCACCGTAAACAACCTAACCATCGCCGGCACGGTTGCGAGCCCGTTCACCAAATTAGGCCAAGCCGACCAGATGGCGGAACTCGAGGAGAGCTCGATCGACTTTTATTCCATGCTGCGCAGCGTTGTGTATCAGAAGCGGCAGGCGGAGCTGCAAGAAGCTCTCGAGACGAGCGGCTGGACCGGTTCCCGCTATGCGGCCAGTCCGGCTGGAGAAGCAGGAACAGCAGAAGCAGGAACAGCGTCAGTCTCGACCGCCTCCCTTTTCGGTGTGCCAATTCCCGCGCCAAAGGAGCAGGGGTTGGTGGCTAACACGTTCCAAGGCGGCCAATGACTGGGTCGCGAGGCCATATCTGCAGGCGCGCGTCCATCATGGTCTCACTTGGGCTCGCGCTGTCTCTTCTTGTGCCGATCAAGGGATATGGCGAGAGCACGGATCCTGCTGCGTCGCGCATCGATAGTTTCTATAACGCCCTGCTCGACACGATGAAGCAGGCAAAGCAGCTCGGCCTCAAGGGGCGCTACGACAAGCTCGCTCCCGTTCTCACCAAGACCTACGATCTTGCGTCAATGTCGAGGATCGCCGTCGGGCAAAGCTGGAACGCACTTCCCCCGCAGCAACAGCTGAGCATCGTCAATGCCTTTACGAGGATGACGACAGCCACCTATGCGACCCGGTTCGATGATTTCTCTGGCGAGCAGTTCGAGATTTTGCAGACTGTCGATCAGCCGAACGGGGACAAGATCGTCAAGACTCGCATCATTCAGTCCAACGGAAAACCCGTGGCGCTCAACTATTCGATGCGCAAGACAGACGCCGATTGGAAGATTGTCGACGTGTACCTCGATGGCACCATCAGCGAGCTTGCAAGCCGGCGGGCGGAATTCGGGGCGATCCTCAAGTCAGGCGGCCCCGATGCGCTCGTCAGCTCGCTTGTCAAAAAGGGTGACAAGCTGTTGGCAGGGAGCTGACGAAGCTTGATGGTCATAAGCCGCACGTATCTTCGCGAGTGAGCCTCGCGAGCCGAAAGGAGTCCATGGACATAAAGGCGCCCCAAGCATCGAAGACGCCACTCCTCGATCGGCTGCACACGCCCGAGGATCTGCGCAAGCTACCCGAAACGGACTTGCCGCAGCTTGCCGCCGAGCTCAGGCTGGAGACAATCGATGCGGTGTCGATAACCGGGGGCCACCTGGGTGCCGGTCTCGGCGTCATCGAGCTGACCGTGGCGCTGCATTACCTGTTCGACACGCCGCGTGATCGGCTCATCTGGGACGTCAGCCACCAAGCCTATCCACACAAGATTTTGACGGGCAGGCGAGGGCAAATTAGCACCCTGCGTCAGCCCGGCGGGCTGTCGGGCTTCACGCGGCGCGTCGAGAGCGAATACGACCCCTTCGGGGCCGCCCATTCATCGACCTCAATCTCTGCCGGCCTCGGTATGGCGGTTGCGCGTGACCTCCGCGGCGCCGACAACCGAGTTGTTTGCGTCATTGGCGATGGTGCCATGAGTGCGGGCATGGCCTATGAAGCAATGAACAATGCAGGAGCTCGCGACGCCCGCCTGATTGTCGTTCTCAACGATAACGCGATGTCGATTGCCCCGCCGACGGGTGCCTTGTCGGCCTATCTCGCCCGTATAACGTCGAGCCGTTCCTACTTTTTTTGGCGTAATTTCGCCAAGCGGCTCGCCCGGCGCTTGCCGAAGACTTGGGAACGCCGCCTAGCCCGTCTGGAAGAATATACTCGCCATCTCTGGCAGGGTGGCGCCTGGTTCGAGGAGCTTGGTTTCTACTATATCGGCCCTATCGACGGGCACGACCTCAATCAGCTCCTGGCCGTGCTGAAAAATGTCCGCGACGCGCGCCAAGGCCCAATTCTCGTTCATATCGTCACCAAGAAGGGCAAAGGCTACCAGCCCGCAGAGGCCTCCGCCGACAAGTATCATGGTGTCGCCAAGTTCAATGTGGTGACCGGCGCGCAAGTGAAGTCGGCATCAAAGGCACCGACATACACGCGGGTCTTCGCCGACAGCCTCATCGCTGAAGCGAGAAAAGACGGGACGATCGTCGCCATTACGGCGGCCATGCCGGACGGAACGGGGCTCGACCGATTCGCCAAGGAGTTTCCCGAGCGAACCTTCGACGTTGGAATCGCCGAGCAACATGCCGTGACCTTCGCCGCAGGCTTGGCATGCGAGGGGCTGAAACCATTCGCTGTGATCTATTCCACATTCCTCCAGCGCGCTTACGACCAAGTCGTGCACGACGTCGCCATACAGAAGCTGCCGGTGCGCTTTGCCATCGACCGTGCCGGTCTCGTCGGCACCGACGGGCCGACCCACGCTGGCTCTTTCGATCTCGCTTATCTTGGCTGTCTGCCTGATTTTGTCATTATGGCTGCCGCCGACGAGGCGGAGCTGAGGCATATGGTGGCGACCCAGGTCCTCATTGAGGACCGGCCATCGGCGTTACGTTATCCGCGCGGCGAGGGCACCGGTGTCGATCTGCCCGCGCAAGGTTCGGCGATTGAGATCGGCAAGGGCCGCATCATGCGCGAAGGCACCACGATTGCCATCCTATCGCTCGGCACCCGGCTAGCGGAATGCTTGAAGGCAGCGGATCAGCTTGAGACTTTCGGGTTTTCGGCGACTGTCGCCGACGCGCGCTTTATGAAGCCTCTCGATCGGGACCTGATCAGCCGGTTGGCCCGCGAGCACGAGGTGCTCGTGACCGTGGAAGAAGGCTCGATTGGAGGCTTCGGCAGCCATGTGCTGCATNNCCAGCCGGACCAGATGTACGAGCTCGCCGGATTGAACGCGTCAAGCATCGCAAAAGCGGCGTTGGTTGCGCTTGGGGTTGCAGGCCGCCCACCCTACCGATATCCGCCACGGCTCTCGGAAGAACCTTTGCGCTCGACGCTCCCGTAGCGTCTTTCGAGTCGAAGTCGGCCATCCGACTCATCCGATTTGCGTCTGCTGCCGGCTCAACCAAAGCCGCCGGGCTTCAAGGCCTTGCCAGATGATCAGGCACGGCAGGCCCGTGACGATCTCGCGGGCCCGTTTCAGCAGCGAAAGAGCAAGTGCCACCTCGGGCGAAAGGCCGAACAAGGCTCCGAGCACGATATAGCCGCCTTCCTGAACGCCCAATCGCGCCGGCACCACGAAGGCTGCCGTGCGCAATGCGAAAGCGAGGCTCTCCAGAATTAGAACCTCCGACCACAGCAGAGCATGGCCCATGAACCAAAGGCCAACCCAGGCCTCGCCGGCACCGACGACCCAGCCGGCAAGATGCAACGCAGCACCGGTCGAGATGCGCCGATGATGACGGTAGATGGTGTGGATGCCGGCCTGGACGCCCTCATCCTCCGGCAACGCCTTCCAAGCCCATTTGAGATCGAGACGCTCGGGAAGCTTTTCCAGCAGGTCAAATAAGCCCTTTCGCTGCGCGAGGATAAATCCTGCGGCCGCCAGGACAGAGATGGCCAACCCGCTCACCAACCACGCGCCAATCTCCTTGCCCGGATACCCCGTGAGGAAAAGAGCAACGCCAAACAGCGTGAAGGCGATCTGGCTCAACAATTCCATGGTCAGATCGACAATGGTGCTCGCACCCGCCATGCCTGGACGGACGCCATGCAAGGTCAGCTCACGGGCACCGGCGAGCTCGCCTGCCGTCGGTAGCACCGCAATCAGATTGCCGATGCTCTCTCTCAGCCAGCGGCCCCATAGGCAGGCGAGAGTGGCATTGCGGGGCGCGTCGAGGAGGACCGCCCGCCAGGCCAGCCCGCTGATGAGCAGACAAACAAAATAGATGGCCGTGATGGCGGCTAGGCCTTGCCAGCCGGTGGCGAGAGCCGCATCGCCAACCTGTCGCCACCCGAAATGCAGGATGAGGCCGGTGGCGAGCGCAAGTCCCGCCAAGGCGCCGAGGATCACGCCTAGTCTCATGACCTATCCCCCAGCGGGCGTCTTTCCACGCTCAGCCTTCGCTCGCTGCCGATTATTTTGGAGCGCATCAGGCCCGGCGCTCAGCGACGGCATCAAGGGCCGCACGGTATGACAAAGGCCGTAAGCCGTAGGCGTCGATTTTCATTCTCACGGCTGGGCTGAGGAGCGCACCCAACTCTTCCTCGGCGCGGTAACAAGAAGGAAGATTGTCCACGCCTTCCCACCGTCGCGTTGCCGGATGGCAATAGAGTTCGGATATTCCGTCAGGCAGCTGATCGATGAGCCGGAGAACGCGGTCCTCGATCATCGCGCCGCTATCGTTCAGACCGAACACATGATCATTTGAGGGAAGGCCTGCGGCGGCCAACTGTCGTCGCACGCGTCGTGTTTGCGCAAAATAGAAGAACCAGCTTGCGAGGCGCCCTAAGGCGCGGTCGCGATTGGCCCTGTAGGAGGGGCCGAAAGGCTCAAGCGGGACACGCACCGGCGGTGAGCCGAAGGCAGGAGCGATCCGGGATATGGCCGATAAGACGACGGGGTGTATGTGGAAATGCCGGTGCCCATTGATGTGATCCATCTTAAGCCCGGTTCGGTGAAAACGATCGAACTGCGCGCTGATTTCGGCGTTGGCCTGTCGACGGAGTTCCGGCGAGAAGTAGAGAGCCACGCCGAAGCGCAAGGGGTCACTGGAAAACCGCCCCTCGGGCCCCACGAGACCCGGAACCTCGTCGGGTGGCAGCAGGGGGCGTCCGTCGAGCAGCGTCAAGTGCAGGCCCACACCGAGAGATGGCAGGTTGCGGGCACGCTCTACCGCATCCTCCATGGCAGGTGCGCCCATCATCAGACTTGCCGCCGAGAGAACCCCCTCCCGATGGGCGCGCTCGACGGCGTCGTTCACGGGCAGCGAAAGACCGAAATCGTCGGCGGTGACGATGAGTGCCTTCACCCCGGTTCTCCGTCGGGACGGATTCGCTCGTTGACCCAGGCCTGATATTTTCGAGCAATGTCTCGACATTGATCCTTCGCGGGTTCTGCTCCCGCAGCGCGCCCACGCATGCTTGAACGGAGATCATACGTCAAAGGGGCGACGGCTGAAGGCGAGGCTTATGGCGGGCTGCAAACGCATCATTCAACGCGTGTCCAAGCCTGGCTCTCACCAAAAATCGATAATCCGAGGTAGCCGCGAACTGTCAGCATCCGTCAGGGCTAAGCTGCATGCTCACGCTGTAGACGTTCCCACTCTCAGGATCGAGTATCGTGCCGCCATTGTAGTCCAATCCGGATCGTTTCATACCTTCAATAAACACAAGCCCGAGGATAGGCGCGTTGTGTTTGTCACCTGGGCACTTTGTGCAGAGTGGGTTTGGATCGTCACCAGGATCCAGGAATAGGCGTGAAAGCCGCCCCACGAATAGACCTTTGTTCTCGGATATGGCGACAAGGGCTCCCACTCTTCCCGCGTGATCGACCTGGCGCCAAACGCCGGTCGCAGACTGCGCCGTCGCAGTGCTCGAAGCTTGCGCGCCCATCAAACCGGTCAGCAGCAGGAGCACAAATTCCAGCCTCTTTTTCATAGGGGTACACTTGAGCGCCGAAGCAGTTCAAACATGCGCGCCGAAGCCGCCCTTCGGACTGCATACGCCGATCTCCATGTCGAAGTGCAGGGCGGCAACATCGTCGTCACGCTGCCGGGCACCAGCTACGCCGTGACGTACCTACAGAGCGACGACCTTTCCGCAGTAGCTTCTCTCGAAGTCCCACTCGGGCCGAACGGAGGACGGCTCCCCGATGACGCAAGCAGAGTTTCACGCTCAACGACAAGGCGCGCGAGCTGGGGTCGATCGTGTAAGGCCCTGAGGTGATCACCCGATTGGTATCACCTGTGTTCCATCCGATATGCCGTAGCAAAACCTTACGTGCTGAAGAGATCTCTTGGACTCTTCAAGTTCATGGGCATGCAGTTCGAAGCCGGCTAATTGCGCCACATGCTTTTCGCACATGTGTGTGACCATGAGTTCGAACAAGACGCTGATCTGATCAATGATCTGGACCATGAAATGATGAACCGGAATGGAGGCCTGGGCGCTTGTGGGGTGGATCGCCTCGATTGAAGATGGCACCAATTCTCCAGTCTCACGGAGCACAAAATCTTGAGCTTCGATCCTTTGATTCGGCTTGCGGTGTTCTGCGCTGTTGCGACCTTCCTTGATGAATTTCGTGAATGGCAGCGCAGCCCTCATCAGCTTGCAGCGGTATCACCTCGGGGGCATTGCCGGGCTGCGCCCAAACGAGGTTCCCGCAATTCTGGAACGTGGGGAGCGAGTTCTCACCAAAAACCAGCAGAAGGGCGGCGGTGGCGTAATGGTCACGGTCAACTCCTCGCCAACGATCCATGCGCTCGACGCGCGCGGTGTTCGTGAAGTTCTGATGGAACACTCAAGCGTGGTAGCCGAAGCGGTACGTCACGAGATGCGCCAATTCAGTCCGCACTTGCGGTAAGGCTACAGCTCGACCACGAACGTCGTCCACAACTACGCTGCCGCCATACAAGATCACCGTTGAATGGCGGCCTGAGGTTGATCATTCGGGTGCCTACGTCCCTCGCTGTGAGGCGTGCGGAGCCGAGGCTCCCCCTTGACACCTAGCCGGCCCTCGCCGCGCCATAGCGGCGTGACCCGAGGCTCTCGCTTGCCTCAGGCCGCGACCATACTAGGACGCGCGTGCGAAACCGGAAAGCCGTCGCGTTGTTCTCGTGCCCGACCTACTTCTTACCCTGCGGATGAGGAGGTGCCGCGGGTGCCGGACAGTAAAGCGCGTCAAGCCAGCGGTCCGGAAGAGCGGGTGGGCGGCGATGTCGAGCTGCGGGTCCGCGATTCCTCATTTGAAAGANNCGGATTGTAAATTCCCGTGGCAGCCAATGGGCCGACGAGTAAGATGGCTAAGATGTAGGTCATCCGATCCTCCTATTTGGCGTGGCACACGCCTCAGCGACAGTATACTCGCGTCCAGGCTTATTCCATGCCTCCACTGAAAATGCNNAAATGCTTCGCGAGTGTTGCCCGGTGAGCACAGGACCCAAACAAATGCAATTTCAGCAGCAAAAAGGTTGGCAGGTCATAATGGGATCATGGTGGATGGCCGCCCACTGCGTCTGAGAAGTTCATCGCGTCGATCTTCGCCCGCATCGCCGCCTCGGCGCGAGCCATCGCTTGGTCGAATAGCCGCCTCACGCTGGCGCGCGGCCTCAAGTCGCGGAAGTCCTCCGCCTTATCGCGGACTGGAGCGCTCCCAAAGCGCACCGGCACCTCCGCGTGGGCCATCCGCCTTCGTTTTCCGAACGTGTCGAGTATCTTCTTCGCGCGCCGCTTCGACATCTGCGGCTCGCTCAGGTGCGTGAGCAGCAGGATCAGAAGAAGGTGATCGAGGCGCGCCGCCGACGCGCGCGNNGTGCTGGTGCCCAGAGTGCGGTCAGTTCCACGCCCCCGGCGACCACTCCGCCGCTGAGATCATCCTGGGCAACGACAAGGCGGACGCAGTTCTGTGGCTCACGCTCATGCGCGCCCTGGCCACCGACGAGCGCGACAAGGGCCACGGCGGCAAATACGTCATGGCTCGCCTCGGCGATGCCGGTCCCTACGCAGTCGGCAACGTGCAAATCATCACCAACTCGGAGAACGTG
>PLBV01000009.1 GCA_003135455.1 Hyphomicrobiales bacterium
AGCCCGGAAAGTGCTCTAGCGCGCCACCTGTGAAGGCGCGGGATAAAGCCGGAAGCGCCGCGGCCGAAAGGCTATGGTCCCTTCGCGGTTGAGGCGGAGATCGGCAGGAAGCTCGATCTCGACGCGGTAGCGCATCGGGCCCACCTCAAGATCGACGCGGCGCGATCCGGCATGGCGCCGCAGCACCGACACCACCCCGGCAATAGCACCAGGCTCGTTATCGACGACGTCGACGTCGTGCGGCCGCAGGAACAGGCGCGCCGGACCATTGGGAACGTCGCGGACAGGAAGGTCCAGCGGCTTCTCGTCTAGCCAGATCTTGCCTTGCTCGACCCTGACCGGCAGCACGCTCGATTCGCCGATGAAAGAAAACACGAAGGGCGAGTTCGGCGAATCGTAAACCTCGTCGGGCGTGCCGATCTGCTCGATACGGCCTTCGCTCATCACCACCACGCGGTCGGCGAGCTCCAGCGCTTCCTCCTGGTCATGGGTGACGAACACGGTGGTGTGCCCGGTCTTGTTGTGAATCTCGAGCAGCCAGCGGCGCAGGTCCTTGCGCACCCTGGCGTCCAACGCGCCGAAAGGCTCATCGAGCAAGAGCAGGCGCGGCTCGATGGCGAGCGCGCGGGCAAAGGCCACGCGTTGGCGCTGACCGCCGGAGAGCTGGGAGGGATAGCGCTTCTCCAGGCCGGAAAGCTGCACGAGGTCGAGCAGCTCCAGCGCGTGCTTGCGGATCTCCTTGCGGCTCGGACGGCTGGAGCGCGGCCGCACCCCGAGGCCGAAGCCGATATTCTCGATCACGGTCATATGGCGGAACAGGGCGTAGTTCTGGAACACCAGCCCGACATTCCGCTCCTGCACTGTCAGCTTCAGCGCGTCCTCGCCGTCGAACAGCACCCTCCCTGAGATCGGCACGTCGAGCCCGGCCAGGATCCTGAGCAGCGTCGTCTTGCCCGAGCCCGAAGGTCCGAGCAGCGCCACGAGCTCACCCGCTCTGATGTCGAGGGAGACGCCGTGCAACGCAGGGTTCACACCGAAGGTCCTGACGACCTTCTCGACAGTCACATGCATCGGCCTATCCCATGGCGTCGTGCTGAGCGGCCAAGCGCCGGCCGCAGAGTTCACATCATTTGCCACCCGAGCGTCCACGGCTTTATCCTAGTGCCGGCGCGTGGCGGCGATCTGGTCGGCATAGCGCCATTCCAGGCCGATCTTGATGGCGAGGGTGATGAAGGCGAGTAGCGCGAGCAGCGAGGCAACCGCGAAGGCCGCGGCGAAATTATACTCGTTGTAGAGAATCTCGACATGCAGCGGCATGGTGTTGGTCTTGCCGCGGATGTGGCCTGAGACAACCGACACGGCGCCGAACTCGCCCATGGCGCGGGCGTTGCAGAGCACCACGCCATAGAGCAGCGCCCAGCGGATATTGGGCAGCGTCACCTTGGTGAAGGTCTTCCAGCCGCTGGCGCCAAGCGACAGCGCCGCCTCCTCGTCCTGGGTGCCTTGCTCCTGCATCAGGGGCACGAGCTCGCGCGCCACGAAGGGGAAGGTCACGAAGATGGTGGCGAGCACAATGCCCGGCAGTGCAAAGACGATCTGGATGCCCTCGCTTTGCAGATAGGGGCCGAAATAGCCCTGGGCTCCGAACAGCAGAACGTAGATGAGGCCGGAGATCACCGGCGACACCGAGAAGGGAAGGTCGATGAGCGTGTTCAGCATGCTCTTGCCTTTGAACTCGAACTTGGCGATGGCCCAGGAGGCGGCGAGCCCGAACACGACATTGGCCGGCACCGCGATCGCGGCGACGAGCAGCGTGAGCCGGATGGCGGCAAGCGCATCCGGGTCGGTGATGGCGGTGAAATAGCGGGCGAGCCCGGCGCGGAACGCCTCCACGAACACGGCGGCGAGCGGCATGAACAGGAACACCACCAGGAAGAGCACGGCGAGCACGATCAGGGCGCCCCGCACCACCGGCTGCTCGGTGGTGACGCTTGTGCGTCCCCGGGTGGAAAGGAGCAGGGGCGCAATGGCGGCGTCAGTCATCACCGAATCTCCGCCTTTGCCAGGCCTGGATGAGATGCACGAAGAGCAGGATGCCGAAGGAGATCCCGAGCATCGCCGTGCCGATGGCGGCCGCCTGCGGGTATGAGAACTCCTCCAGCCTGATGATGATCAGGAGTGGCGCGATCTCGGAGATGAATGGGAGGTTGCCGGCGATGAAGATGACCGACCCGTATTCGCCGACCGCACGGGCAAGCGCCAGCGCAAACCCGGTGAGGATCGCCGGCATGAGCGTAGGCAGCATGACCATGAACACGGTCTGGCGCCGGTTCGCACCGAGCGTAGCGGAAGCCTCTTCCAGCTCGCGGTCGAACTCCTCCAGCACCGGCTGTACGGTCCGCACGATGAAAGGCAGCCCGATGAAGATCAGCGGGATGGTGATGCCGAAAGGCGTATAGGCGACCTTGATGCCAAGCGGGGCGAGCCAGCTGCCGATCCAGCCATTGGGTGCATACAGCGCCGTGAGCGCGATGCCGGCGACCGCGGTCGGCAGCGCGAATGGAAGGTCGACAAAGGCGTCGAGCAGCCGCCGTCCCGGGAATCTGTAGCGAACGAGAACCCAGGCGATTATCACGCCGAAGACGGCGTTGATGGTCGCGGCGATGAACGAGGTGAAGAAGCTCAAGCGAAGGGCGGCAAGCGTACGCTGCCCGGTGACGATCTCCCAAAACCCCGCAAAGCCCAGCGTCGCCGATTTGAGGACGAGGGCGGCAAGGGGAATGAGGACGATCAGGCTGAGGTAAGTCAAAGTGAAGCCGAGCGCCAACCCGAAACCCGGGATGGCGCTCGGCCGTTTCAGCCCTAGGCCGTGGCTTGCGGCCATTGGTCAGCTCAGTTCGTCGACTGCGCGGAGGGCTTGTAGACCTGGTCGAAGATGCCGCCGTCGGCAAAATGCGTGGGCTGCGCCTTGGCCCAACCGCCGAACACCGGATCGTCGATCGTCACCAGCTTCACCTTGGGGAACCGCGCGAGGTCCTTGGCGTCGGCATCCTCAGGCTTCGACGGACGATAGTAGTTGTGGGCGATGATCTTCTGCGCTTCCGGCGTGTACAGGAAGTTCAGATAGGCTTCCGCCACCTTGCGCGTGCCCTTGGCGTCGACATTGGCGTCGACCACGGCGACCGGCGGCTCGGCCTTGATGGAGAGCGACGGCACCACGATCTCGTATTTGTCGGCACCCAGCTCGTCGAGAGCGAGGAACGCCTCGTTCTCCCAAGCGAGCAGCACGTCGCCAAGGCCCCGCTGGGCGAAGGTTGTGGTGGAGCCACGGGCGCCGGTGTCAAGTACCGGCACGTGCGAATAGAGATTGGCGATGAACTCCTTGTCCTTGGCCTGGTCGTGCCCGTATTTCTGGTCGGCATAAGCCCACGCGGCAAGATAGTTCCAGCGCGCGCCGCCCGAGGTCTTGGGGTTCGGCGTGATCACCTGGACGCCAGGCTTGATCAGGTCATCCCAATCCTTGATGGCCTTGGGATTGCCCTTGCGCACCAGGAAGACGATGGTCGAGGTGTAGGGCGAGCTGTTGTCAGCCAGGCGCGAGCGCCAGCCCTCTTTGATCTTGCCGCTATTCTTGACGATGGCGTCGATATCGGCCTCGAGCGCCAAGGTCACGACATCGGCCTGCAGGCCGTCGATGACCGCACGGGCCTGCTTGCCCGAGCCGCCATGGGACTGCTCGATGGTGACGGTCTCACCGGTCTTGGCCTTCCAATCCTTGGCGAAGGCCTGGTTGATGGCCTTGTAAAGCTCGCGCGTTGGATCGTAGGACACGTTGAGGATGGTGGTGTCAGCGAGCGCCAACCCGCCTGCGAAAAGTGTCAAAGCCAGTGCCGCCCCTGCGGCAAGGGTGCTGCGAAGTCTCGTCATAGCTAGGATCTCCTCTATGGAACACCCCTTAACTATATCTGGTCGGTAGAGTTTATCAAGTATGGCCCTTACCACAATTTCATGCGGGTCAAAGGCCCTTCGCTCCAAAACCGTCAGTGAGGGGAATAGGTTTCCAATTCCGGGGGGCAGGAGGCGCCCTCAGAGATGCGCCATTGCGTGCGCACCATTCTCGGCGCCGTCGGGAAGGCCTTCGGCGGCAAGGGAATCGGCGATGGTTGTCCGGTCGAGGACCTCCCGGACCGCATCCGTCACCTTGGCAAACACCCGCCTGATCTCGCAGGCCTCCTCGGCGCGGCAATCGGAGCAGCGGCGATAGGCGATGCGGCTGAGGCAAGGCAGCGGCGCAATCGGGCCGTCGATCAGACGCAGGACCTGGCCGTAGGTGATCTGCGAGGCTGGCAGCAGCAGGTTGTAACCACCAAGCTTGCCGCGGCGGCTATGGACGATGCCGTGGCGCTTCAGCTCGAGCAAGATCTGCTCGAGGAACTTGCGTGGGATGGATTCGCGCCTGGCGATCTCGCCGATCATCAGCGAATCCCCTTCGCGGGCGAGCGCCACGAGGGCACGGAAGGCGTATTTGGCTTTGCGCGAGATCACTTTCTGGAAATCTCCAAGCTCGGTTCGGATAATCACTACAAATAAGATCGAGTTATGGCTAAGGCAATCGTGACGTGCAGCCTTTGGGGTCTGGATATGACGGGTGGGCCCCCCGCTCTTGGGCTGCTGTCGGCCCTCGGCCTTGACGAGGGCCTCAATAGTGCTCCAACAAGCAGGGCATGGCGCCGCCCCCCAAGAAGCTGCACATCAAAACCTTCGGCTGCCAGATGAACAGCTACGATTCCGAGCGCATGGCTGAAGCGCTCGGGCCCTCCGGCTACGCGCTCACATCCGACATGGCGGAGGCCGACCTCGTCATCCTCAACACCTGCCACATCCGCGAGAAGGCGGCGGAGAAGGTCTATTCGGAGCTTGGCCGCGTGCGCGCGGTGAAAGCGCGGCGGAGCAGCCTCGGCCTCGACACCAAGATCGCGGTGGCGGGCTGCGTCGCGCAAGCGGAAGGCGCGGCAATCGTCGAGCGGGCGCGTGTCGTCGATCTTGTCGTCGGACCACAAAGCTATCATCGCCTGCCGGAGCTCATCGCCGAGGCGGAAGGCGGCAGGCGCGGCATCGTCGCCACCGAATTCCCGGCCGAGGACAAGTTCGCGCATCTCCCCGAGCGGCCGGTTAACCGCACCCGCACTTCCGCCTTCCTCACTGTGCAGGAAGGATGCGACAAGTTCTGCACCTTTTGCGTCGTGCCCTACACCCGCGGCGCCGAATTCTCCAGGCCAGTGGCGGCGATCCTGGCCGAAGCCTTAAGGCTGGCAGGGGCCGGGTCACGCGAGCTCACCCTGCTCGGCCAGAACGTGAACGCCTATCATGGGCTGGGGCCGGACGGAGCGCCCTGGTCGCTGGCCAAGCTCATCAAGCGGCTCGCGCAAGTCCCCGACATCGAGCGGCTCCGCTATACCACGAGCCATCCGCGCGACATGGATGACGACCTCATCCAACTGCATGCGGACGAGCCCAAGCTCATGCCCTACCTGCATCTGCCGTTCCAGGCGGGATCGGACCGCATCCTCGCCGCCATGAACCGCAAGCATACCGTGCGGGACTATGCCGAGCTCATCGGGCGCATCCGGAAGGCGCGCCCCGACATCGCACTGTCCACAGATATCATTGTCGGGTTCCCCGGCGAGACCGATGCGGATTTCGAGGCGACCTTGGAGCTCGTGCGCGCGACCCGCTTTGCGCAGGCCTTCTCCTTTAAATATAGCGCCCGCCCCGGCACCCCCGCCGCCGACATGGCCGGCCAAGTGCCCGACGCGGTCGCCCGGATGCGCCTATTGACCTTACAGGCCTTGATCGACAGCCATGCGCGGGCCTTCGTTCAGGGCACTATCGGCCGCAAGCTGCCGGTCCTGTTCGAGCGCAAGGGCAGGAAACCGGGCCAGATCGCCGGGCGTTCTCCCTACCACCAGCCCGTGCATGGGGACGGACCCGAGCGGCTCATCGGCCAAATCGTGGAGGTTGACATCGTGGCCGGCGGCCCGAACAGTCTTACAGGTGTCATCAAATCGGGGTTTGCATGGCGCGAGCCACGTCAGGCGGCCGGGTGAGCAAGCAGGCCAGCGAACGGAGACCGCCATTGGCGCGCGGGCGCGGAGCGGCAGCAAAGCGCTCGAAAGGCCCGGCGACCAATGGTGGCGAGCAGCCGATCGTCGTGTTCTTCGACGATACCCGGCTGGTGCGCGATCTCCTGGGAGACTATGACGCCAACCTCGCCGTGCTCGAGGACCGCCTCGGGGTGGAGGCCGTGGTCAACGGCAATGCGGTGAGCTTGCGCGGGCCCGAGCTGGCTTGCGCCACGGCGAAGGCGGTGCTGGAGCAGCTCTATGGCCGCCTCGCCCAAGGCGAGATGATCGGCGTCGGCGAGGTGGTCGGCGCTATCCGCCACGCCGGCGTCATCGATCCCGACGGAGAGATCGACACCCTCGCCAAGGTGCCGACGGCGCAGCAGATCCGCACCCGCAAGCGCCTAATCACCGCGCGCACGCCCCGCCAGAGCGCCTATCTCGCCGCGCTGGAGGCCTACGATCTCGTCTTTGCCACCGGGCCCGCCGGCACGGGCAAGACCTATCTCGCCGTGGCCTTCGCCGCCGCGTGTCTGGAAAGCGGCATATGCGACCGGCTGATCCTGTCGCGCCCGGCGGTTGAGGCGGGCGAGCGGCTCGGCTTCCTGCCCGGCGACATGCGGGAGAAGGTCGACCCGTATTTGCGCCCGCTCTACGATGCCCTATACGACGTGCTGGCACCGGAGTGGGTCGAGCGCGGGCTCGCCACCGACGTGATCGAGATCGCGCCGCTCGCCTTCATGCGCGGCCGCACCCTGTCCAATGCCATCATCATCCTCGATGAGGCGCAGAACTGCACGCCGGTGCAGATGAAGATGTTCCTCACCCGGCTCGGCGATTCGAGCAAGATGATCGTCACCGGCGATCCGTCGCAGGTCGACCTTCCGCCCGGCAAGGATTCTGGGCTCGTCGAGGCGATCGGCATTCTCGAGGGCATCGACGAGATCGCCCATATCGCGTTCACCGCGCGCGACGTCGTGCGCCGCGAGCTGGTGGGCAAGATCGTGGACGCCTATGAGGCCGCTCCCCGGCGCGGTGAGCAGCATGGCTGACCCTGGCCCAAGTCGCAGCGGCTTGCCCAACGGCCCAAGCGCCACCCTTGAGGTGGATGTCTTACGCAAATCGGCGCTGTGGGACCGCACGCCGGTGAGCGATGCCATGCTGGCGGACGCGGCGCGCGCCGCCTTCGCTGCCGCTTGTCCGCCTGGAGCAGGGGCCTCCGCGGTCACCATCGTGCTCGCCGACGACGCCGAAATGCGTGCCCTCAACCGCACCTGGCGCGGCAAGGATGCGCCCACCAATGTGCTGTCTTTCTCCGCCATACCAGGGCCGCTCGCGCAGCTTGGCGAGCCGTGCCTCATCGGCGAGGTGGTGCTCGCCTGCGAGACGGTGATGGAGGAGGCGCGGGCGGACTGCATCGCGCTCACCGATCACGCCGTCCATCTCGTCGTCCACGGCGTGCTCCACCTGCAGGGCTTCGAGCATGACGATGAAGCCCACGCCGAGCGGATGGAAAATCTTGAACGGAAGATCCTCGCCTCCTTCGGTATTGCCGACCCTTACGCGGAGGCGGAGGAGGAAGAGGTCGCGGAGATGGCACGATGAGCAACGTCCCCTTCGGCGAGAACGAGCTGCCGGCCGACGTCGAACGCGCGGCCGATGAGGAGCCATCCTGGTTCGAGCGCCTGCTCGCGCGCTTCGGCCTCGGCGAGGAGCTCGAATTGCGTGAGCTTATGGAGGACGCGCTCGCCCGCACCCAAGGCGAGAACGATTCCATCGGCACGCAGGAGCGGGCCATGCTGCTCAACATCCTGCGTTTCGGCAAGCTGACGGTCGAGGACGTCATGGTGCCGCGCGCCGACATCGTCGCGGTGGAGGAACAGACCACCGTCGCCGAGCTGATGGGCGTGTTCCGCGAAGCCGAGCATTCGCGCCTGCCCGTCTATCGCGAGAGCCTCGACGAGCCGCGCGGCATGATCCATATCCGCGACCTGATGTCGTGGATCACCACCGAGGCCGAGGCCAAAGGCCATCTCGATCTCGGCGCCGTCGATCTCGGCAAGAGCGTCGCCGACATCAACATCACGCGCGACATCCTCTATGTGCCGACCTCCATGTCGGGGCTCGACCTCTTGCTCAAGATGCAGACGAAGCGGCTACATCTGGCGCTGGTCGTAGACGAATATGGGGGCACCGACGGCCTCGTCTCCATCGAGGATCTCATCGAGGAGGTGGTGGGCGAGATCGATGACGAGCACGACGTGGAGGATGAGCCGCTGATCCGGCAAGACCCGGGGCAAGGACTGATCGCCGATGCACTGGCGCCCATCGAGGAGGTGGAGAGGCATCTCGGGATAAACCTCGTGGCGCCCGAGCAGGAAGAGTACATCGATACGCTGGGCGGACTGGTGTTCTCGCTCGCCGGCCACATTCCGGCGCGGGGCGAGCGCATAGAGCATCCGAGCGGCATCTGGTTTGAGGTGCTCGACGCCGACCGGCGCCGGATCAAGACGCTGCGCATCCACACGGCGCAACCGGGCAACGATGCGGATGTGGCGCAAGGCGCGCAATAGGCCTGAGCTGCAACCCGCATGATGGGACCTGTCATCGAGCGCGCCGCCACCTGGGTCGCGCGATTGCGGGGCTTAAGACGCGCTGGCGTCGCCCTTCTCGCGGGCGCGCTTTCGGTGCTTGCCTTCGCGCCGGTCTTTGCCTGGCCGGTACTCTTCGTCACCTTCGCCGTGCTCGTCTGGATGCTCGACGGCTGCTACGCGGCCCACCACGAGCTCCGCTCGCGGCTCAAATGCGCAAGCCTCACCGGGTTCTGGTTCGGCTTCGGCTATTTCCTCGCCGGCCTCTACTGGACTGCGGAAGCCTTCCTGGTCGAGCCCTGGCGCCATGGCTGGCTGATCCCCTTCGTCTTGACGGCGCTGCCAGGCGGCCTGGCGCTCTTCTTCGCCGCGGCGGCGGGGCTCGCCATGGCTCTCTGGCGGCCCGGAGTGGCGCGGGTGTTTGCGCTCGCCATCGCGTTCGGCCTGGCCGAGTTCGCCCGCGGCCATTTGCTCACGGGGCTGCCCTGGAATCTCCTCGGCTATGGGCTCACGGCGAACGGTCCGATGCTGCAGCTCGCGGCGCTGTTCGGCGTCTACGCTTTGAGCCTTTTCGCCGTGCTCGTCTTTGCCAGCCCCGCCGCCATCGCGGCGCCTGAGGGATCGGGCCTTGCGGGTGGCAGGTTCGGGGCGGTCTTGGCTGTCACGCTCCTTATCGTGCTTGCCATCGGCGCGGCCTGGGGCGAGCGGCGGCTGGCCATCGCTCCGCCTGCCGGCACCGGCGTCCATTTGCGCATCGTGCAGGCCGATGTCGATCAGGCCAACAAATGGCGCCCGGAGAACAGCGCCGAGGTCTTCGACGAGTATCTCGCGCTCACAAAGTCCGGAATGGGCGCGTCTTCTCTCGACGGCATCGACCTCGTCATCTGGCCCGAGACCGCAGTGCCGTTCCCGCTCGGCGAAACGTCCGACGCGCTGCTCGCCATTGGCGACGCCTTGCCCGCGGGGACCTCGCTGCTCGCCGGCTCCGTCCGCCTCGTCGAGGAGCGGGACGCGCGGGGCGACCTTCTGCCGCGGCGCGTCTTTAACAGCCTGCTGCTGATCGACGACAAGGGCGAGCTGCTCGGCCACTACGACAAGATGCACCTCGTCCCTTTCGGCGAGTATCTTCCCTTCCAGGACCTTCTCGAAAGTCTGGGCGTGATGCAGCTCACCGGCGTGCGCGGCGGGTTCACGGAAGGTAGCGGTCCGCGCCTGCTCGAGGTGCCCGGCATGCCAAGCCCGAGCCCGCTCATCTGCTACGAGATCATCTTTCCCGATGATGTCACCGATGAAGCGGTAAGGCCTGGCTGGCTCCTGAACGTCACCAATGACGCCTGGTTCGGCACGAGCGCCGGCCCTTATCAACATTTTCATGAAGCTCTGACGCGCGCCGTCGAGCAGGGATTGCCCGTGGTGCGTGCAGCCAACACCGGAATCTCGGCGATCATCGATCCCTATGGCCGCGTCGTCGCCCAGCTCGGTCTCAACGTGAAAGGAATCCTCGATGGCGAGCTGCCGCAAGCATTACCGCCCACGCCCTTCGCGCGATGGGAAAGGCTCATCGAAATTGCAGCGCTGGCGCTTGCGCTCGCCGGTTGGCTCGCCTGTCGCGTGCATTGGTTAAGGTGAATGAAGCACTGCCGGCGAGGTGTGACTTGTGCGTGCTTGACGCGGCTTTTACGCACCCCTATGAACGGTCCCCGGGGATTGCCGACCAATCGAGCCAGGTTCTTCACCGGCCGCACTAATTTCCCAAGGGCCACATGACGCTAACGAGTATACGCATGGTAGGTAAAAAACCGAATCCGGTCGACACACATGTGGGTAGCCGGGTTCGACTGCGTCGTATGCTGCTTGGCATGAGCCAAGAGCGTCTCGGCGAGAGCATGGGCCTCACCTTTCAACAGGTGCAGAAATACGAAAAGGGCGTGAACCGGATCGGCGCGAGCCGCCTGTTCCAGATTTCGCGCATCCTCGACGTGCCCATCCAGTTCTTCTTCGAAGAGGCACCGCACATCGACGTGAGCGGAGTGCGCGGAATGGCTGAGCCGGACTCCGAGGTTTTCATCATCGAGTTCCTCAACAGCCGTGAAGGGCTGGAGCTCAATCGCGCCTTCGTCAAAATCGTCGATTCCAAAGTGCGCAAGAGCATCGTCGATCTCGTGCGCGCCTTGAGCGCGAGCGCAAGCGCGTCTTAAATCCCACACCAGCCCGGCAGATATCTCGGGCTTGACCGCCTACCCCGGCGTTTGCGAGAACGCTACAACCTCGAGGCGTTTGCCTTCCGGGGGATCAATCGCAAAACAGGGGATGGGCGGTGTCTCGGCACAATTACCTCTTTACCAGTGAGTCCGTGTCGGAGGGCCACCCCGACAAGGTGTGCGACCGCATCTCCGATGCCGTCGTCGATCTCTACCTAGCCGCCTATCCGCTGTCGCGCGTGGCGATCGAAACCTTGGTGACCACCAACCGCATCGTCATGGCTGGCGAGGTGCGCGGGCCCGAGACGGTCACGCCCGAGCTCATCGAAGAGGCGACGCGGCGGGCGGTGCGCGAGATCGGCTATGAACAGGCGGGCTTCCACTGGAAGACCGCCGAGTTCCAGTTCTACGTGCATGAGCAATCCGCCGACATCGCCATGGGCGTCGATTCCGACGCGGATAAGCAGAAGGACGAGGGCGCAGGCGACCAGGGCATCATGTTCGGCTTTGCCTGCCGCGAGACCGAGCCGTTGATGCCGGCGCCCATCTATTACGCCCACCGCATCCTGCATGAGATGGCCAAAGCGCGGCACAGCGGGCGGACGCCCGAGCTCGGCCCGGACGCCAAGAGCCAGGTGACGCTGGCCTATGAAGACGGCAAGCCGGTGCGAGCGGACGCTATCGTCGTTTCCACCCAGCATGGGGAGGATGTGAGCCAGGAGCGTGTCCTGGAGATCGTGCGCGGCTTCGTGGACGAGGTGCTGCCGCAGGGCTGGGTCGGCCGCGACACCAAGTTCTATGTCAATCCGACCGGGCGCTTCGTCATCGGCGGGCCTGACGGCGATGCGGGCGTCACGGGGCGCAAGATCATCGTCGATACCTATGGTGGCGCCGCACCTCACGGCGGCGGCGCCTTCTCAGGCAAGGATCCCACCAAGGTCGACCGCTCCGCCGCCTATGCCGCGCGCTATCTGGCCAAGAACGTGGTGGCCGCCGGTCTCGCCGACCGCTGCACTTTGCAGGTGGCCTACGCCATCGGCGTGTCGCAGCCGCTTTCGCTCTATGTGGACCTGCACGGTACGGGAACCATTTCAGAGGATTTGCTGCAGGAGGCGCTGCGGCGTGTGATGGATTTGAGCCCGCGCGGCATCCGCGAGCATCTCGGCTTGAACCGGCCGATCTATGAGCGCACCTCTTCATACGGGCATTTCGGCCGCCAGCCCGACAATGACGGCGGCTTCTCCTGGGAGCGGCTTGATCTGGTCGAGCCGATCCGAGCCGAGCTGACTTGATCCCCCTCTCCCCGACGGGGAGAGGGTTGGGGTGAGGGGATTACCGAAATCGAGAGGGACCATTCCCCTCACCCGCGCCCCGATGGGGAGAGGTAAGATACTCACTGCCCCCGGTGAGGAACCTATGCCCGAAGACAGACCCCTCAGGTCCTATGGAAGGCGCAAGGGCCATGCCTTGAGCCCGCGCAAGGACCGGCTGCTGGCGGAGCTGTTGCCGCGCCTTAAGGTTCCGCTCGATCGGCCCGCCCCCTGCCCTCTCCTCAGCCTGTTCGCGCCCCGCGTCCGGGAGGTGTGGCTCGAGATCGGCTTCGGCTCCGGCGAGCATCTCCTCTGGCAGGCAGAGCATCGACCAGGCATCGGCCTCATCGGCTGCGAGCCCTTCATCAATGGCGTGGCGAGCCTCTTGGGGCTCATCGAGGAGCGAGGCATCGACACCATCCGCGTGCATAACGGCGATGCACGCGACGTGCTCGCCTGGCTACCGGACGCCTCGATCGGCCGGCTGTTCCTGCTGTTCCCCGACCCCTGGCCGAAGACGCGACATTTGAAGCGGAGGCTCGTGTCGCCGGACACAGTGGCGGAGATGGCGCGCGTCATAGCGCCGGGCGGCGAGCTCCGCTTTGCCAGCGACAGCGGCGACTATGCCGGTCAGGCTCTCTGCACCCTGCTCGCAAGCGGGGCTTTCGTGTGGACGGCCGAGCGCGCTTCCGACTGGCGCGTCCGACCACCCGACTGGCCGGAGACCCGCTATGAGCGGAAAGCCTTGAGCGAGGGCCGCCAATCGGCCTATCTCAGCTTGCGGCATGTCTGATTTGGAGAGGTAACAAAATGCGCGCAATCGCTTTCTTTCTGGCCTCGCTCTGGCTTCCCGCCGCGGCTTTAGCCGAAACGAACATTCATGCGGTTTGCTACGAAGATTGCGCGGCAAGTACGCATCCACCCCGGAGTACAATGCCTGCGCCGCTCGCGCCGCGGACAAGGCGGACGCCGCGCTGAACCATGCCTATAAGACATTGCAAGATGCGGTTCGTGCAGACGGCAAGGAGATGGGCCAGAGCCCGGACACCCAACTCGGCTATCTCAAGGATGCGCAGAAGCAATGGATCGCCTTCCGCGACGCGAATTGCACTTTCGAGGATAGTCTCGCTTTCGGCGGAACGTCGCTGGGGGGCAATTCCTCCTCCTGCCTCTGCGTGCTGAGCTATCGGCGCATCGACGATTTCGCTCGCATCAAGAAGGATGTCATGGGCACCGACGAGTGAGGGGGCGCCGGGAGAGCTTGAAACCTTTAGAAAAAGCACGTATATTACCAGTCGAACTCATGATTGGATTTCATCAGGAGTGGGCCTGCCGCCCGCTCCTTTTTGTTAGGCTCACTATCCCGTCTTAATCGAGGCGGGAGTTATGGCCTAAGATGCGTGGCCCAAGATGCCAAGCCCTTCCACAAGCACCGATGGCCGTTTTTCGCGTGAGACGGGGCCGGCTGCCGAGGTGGCCGCTCTCGCCGAGCCCCTACTCGAGGAGCTTGGCTTACGGCTGGTGCGGGTCAAGGTCTCGGGGCGCGACGGCGGCACGCTACAAATCATGGCCGAAAGACCGGACGGTCAGATGACCATCGAGGATTGCACGACCATCAGCCGCAAGCTCTCGCCCTTGCTCGACGCCCATGACCCGATGCCGGGGGGCTACCGGCTGGAGGTCTCGACGCCCGGCATCGACCGGCCGCTGGTGCGCCCAAGCGATTTCGCGGCTTTCGTCGGGCATGAGGCCAAGATCGAATTGAAGGAGCTCGTCGACGGCAGGAAGAGATTCCGGGGCGTGATCGAGGGCGTGGTCAATGGCGAGGCGCGACTCCTGATCGAGATCAAGGGCGAAGCAGAGACGCAAGCGATCGGCATTCCGCTCGGCATGATCAGCGAGGCGAAGCTCGTAGCCGGCGACCAGACGGTGCGAGCCGATCTCACCGCCAAGAAGCGGACGCGATAGAGGATTGGCGCGGGGACTTTTCGAAGGCTCAGGCGCTTGGACAGCGAATTTAGGTGGAGGCTTTTAAGGACATGGCTCAGGCAGGCGTGAGTGCCAACAGGCTGGAGCTCCTGCAGATCGCCGATGCGGTCGCGCGCGAGAAGGCGATCGACCGCCAAGTGGTGATCACGGCGATGGAGGACGCGATCCAGAAGGCCGCGAAATCCCGCTATGGCAGCGAGAACGAGATCAGGGCGGAGGTCGACCCCAAGACGGGGGAGATCAGGCTCGCGAGGTTGCTCGAAGTGGTCGAGGACGTGACCATGGAGGCGACGCAAATCTCGCTCGCGGAAGCGCGCCGGAAGAACCCGGCGGCGCAGGTGGGCGACTTCATCGCCGAGCCGTTGCCGCCGCTCGACTTCGGCCGCGTCGCCGCGCAGAACGCCAAGCAGGTGATCGTGCAGAAGGTGCGCGAGGCCGAGCGCGACCGGCAATATGACGAATATAAGGACCGCGTCGGCGAGATCGTGAACGGCATCGTCAAGCGCGTCGAATATGGCAACGTCATCGTCGATCTCGGGCGCGCCGAGGCCATCGTGCGCCGCGACGAGTCGCTGCCGCGGGAGAATTTCCGCTATGGCGACCGCATCCGCGCCTATGTCTATGACGTGCGCCGCGAGCAGCGGGGTCCGCAGATCTTCCTCTCGCGTACCCATCCAGAGTTCATGGCCAAGCTGTTCGCGCAGGAGGTGCCTGAAGTCTATGACGGCATCGTCACCATCAAGTCGGTGGCGCGCGATCCAGGCAGCCGCGCCAAGATCGCGGTGATATCACGGGACGCTTCCATCGATCCGGTCGGCGCCTGCGNNGCGCCTGCGTCGGCATGCGCGGCAGCCGCGTCCAGGCCGTGGTCAACGAGCTGCAAGGGGAGAAGATCGACATCATCCAATGGTCGCCCGACGCTGCGACCTTCATCGTCAATGCTCTGGCGCCGGCTGAGGTGGTCAAGGTGGTGCTCGACGAGGACGCCGAGCGCATTGAGGTGGTCGTGCCCGATGTGCAGCTCTCGCTCGCCATCGGCCGCAAGGGTCAGAACGTCAGATTGGCGTCGCAACTAACTGGGTGGGACATCGACATCATGACTGAGGCCAGTGAATCGGAGCGCCGCCAAGCCGAGTTCGCCGAGCGTTCGGCGACATTCATGGAGGCTCTCGACGTGGACGAGGTGATCGCGCAGCTGCTCGCCTCCGAAGGCTTCAGCTCGGTCGAGGAGGTCGCCTTCGTGGAGCTGTCCGAGATCGCCTCGATCGAAGGCTTCGACGAGAACACCGCGGCCGAGATCCAGGCCCGCGCCCGCGAGCATCTGGAGAAGCTGGAGGCGGAGCTCGAGGGCAAGCGCAAGGCACTCGGCGTCTCGGACGAGCTGGCCCAGATCCCCGGGCTCACCACGGCGATGCTGGTCGGCCTCGGCGAGAAAAGCATCAAGACCGTCGAGGACCTTGCCGATTGCGCCACCGACGACCTTCTCGGTTGGAGCGAGCGCAAGGACAAGGAGACGGTGCGTCATGAAGGCATTCTGAACGGCTTCGGCCTGGGACGGCCGGAGATCGAGGAGCTGATCCTCGCCGCCCGCGTCAAGGCAGGCTGGATCGATGCGGCCGATCTTGCGCCGCCACCTGAGGAGGGTGATGCCGAGGAGAGTGATGCCGAGGCGGGCGAGCCCGCGGAGGCCGCGCCGCAAGCAGGCGGCGCCGCGTGATGCGCGCGGCAAGAGGAGAGAGCGTCCTTGCGGCAGGCCGAGGCAGAGCAGTCCGATGCACAGACGGGAGAGCCCGTCCGCCGCTGCGCGCTTACCCGTGATCGCCGGCCCAAGGACGATCTCATCCGGTTCGTGCTGGGGCCTCAAGGAGAGATCGTCCCCGATCTCAAAGAAAGGCTTCCGGGTCGTGGCGTCTGGGTGACCGCCGCCCACGATGCGGTCACTGATGCCGCCAAGCGCAACGTCTTTGCCAAGACGCTGAAGGCGCAAGCCAAGGTTCCGGCAGGGTTAACCGAACGCATCGACCGGCTGCTCGCCGAGGCCGCTTTGGGCGCTTTCGCGCTCGCCAACAAGGCGGGCTGTGTGGTGTTCGGCAATGCCAAGATCGAGGAGGCCATCGCCAAAGGCCGCGTCATAGCGCTGGTCCATGCTTCCGAGGCAGCCCCCGACGGCTGCCGTAAGCTCGACGACAAGCTCCAGACCCGCGGGGAAATACGCCACCCCGCGGTGCGCGGGCTCGGCGCGGACGAATTGAGTTTGGCATCGGGGCGGTCAAATGTGATACATGCAGCCCTTATTCATGGCGGAGCGGCTGGTCAGTTCCTCGCGGCAGCGTCACGGTTGGAGCGCTACCGCAAGGGCAGCGCTGCATTTGCAAGCCAGAATGGATCGGATACGGACTAAGGATGAGTGAGACAAACGAGCCTGAAGGCAAGACCATCCCCGGCGGCGGCAAGATGACGCTCGGTTTGCGGCGCACGGTCGAGTCCGGCCATGTGCGCCAGAGCTTCAGCCATGGGCGCTCCAAGTCCGTCCTGGTCGAGAAGAAGAAGCGGCGGGCTATCGGCTCTGGCGGCGCACCGCAGGTGGTCGAGGAGCCGACGCCCAAGCCGGCACAGGGTGTCCCCGAGGCGCCGCCGAAGCGCGCTGTTGCCGGGGAGGTACAGCCGCGCCGCCCGGGCGTGGTGCTGCGCGCGCTCTCCGACGACGAGAAAGACGCACGGCTCCGCGCGTTGAACGACGCGCGCCAGCGCGAATCCGTTGAGCGCGAGCAGGCCAAGGTCGATGCCGAACTCCGCGTCGTCACCGACGAGCAGCGGGCGAAAGAGCGCGACGAAACCGCCGAGCGGCAGAAGAAAGAGGAAGTGCGGCACGAGGCCGAGGCCGAGGCACGCCGCAAGGGCGAGGAGACCGCGCGCAAGCAGCTTCCCAAGCAGGAGGAGGAAGAGGCCCCCCGCGCCACGGAAGCACGCCACAACAAGAAGGAGCGTCCCGTCAAGCCGCGTGCGGGCGATGAGCGAGTGCGCGGCCGGCTCACCATCACCAACGCGCTCGACGAGGAGCAGCGCCAGCGCAGCCTCGCCTCGCTGAAGCGTCACCGCGAGCGGCAGAAGAAACAAGTCACCGGTCCCCTGGCGCAGCAGAAGATCCAGCGCGACGTGGTGGTGCCCGAAATGATCACCATCCAGGAGCTCGCCAACCGCATGGCCGAGCGCGGCGTCGATGTCATCAAGTTCCTCATGCGGGACGGCGAGATGCGCAAGATTACGGACGTGATCGACGCCGACACCGCCCAGCTGGTCGCCGAGGAGTTCGGCCATAGCGTTCGCCGCGTCTCGGAGGCCGATGTGGAGGAAGGCTTCATCGGCGAGGAGGACAGCGAAGAGGACCTGCAGCCGCGCGCTCCGGTGGTGACCATCATGGGCCATGTCGATCACGGCAAGACGTCCCTGCTCGACGCCATCCGCGCCACCAATGTCGTCAGCCAGGAAGCCGGCGGCATCACCCAGCATATTGGTGCCTATCAGGTGGTGACGCCGCTAGGCAACAAGATCACCTTCATCGACACCCCCGGCCACGAGGCCTTCACCGCCATGCGCGCCAGAGGCGCCCAGGTGACCGACATCGTCGTGCTGGTGGTNNGTCATGCCGCAGACCGTGGAGGCGATCAATCACGCCAAGGCGGCGCAGGTGCCGCTGATCGTGGCCATCAACAAGATCGACAAGCAGGGCGCCGACCTCAAGCGGGTGCGCACCGAGCTGCTCAGCCAGGAGATCGTGGTGGAGAGCCTAGGCGGCGACACACTCGAAATCGAGGTCTCGGCGCTCAAGAAGATCGGGCTCGACAAGCTGCTCGAGGCGATCGCGCTGCAGGCCGAGGTGCTGGAGCTCACCGCCAACCCCAACCGCGACGCCGAAGGCGTCATCGTGGAGGCCAAGCTGGAGCGCGGGCGCGGGCCCGTGGGCACAGCGCTGGTCCAGCGCGGCACGCTGAAGCTCGGTGATCTCGTCGTGGCAGGCTCGGCTTATGGCCGCGTTCGCGCGCTGATCAACGATCTCGGTGAGCAGGTCAAGGAAGCCGGTCCCTCGGTGCCGGTCGAGGTGCTGGGTTTCGACAGTGCCCCGGAGGCAGGCGATCAGTTCGCCGTGGTCGAGAACGAGGCCCGCGCACGGGAAATTACCGATTACCGCATGCGCGAGCGGCGCAAGCGCTTGGCCGTGGCCGGCCAGCGTGGCTCGCTCGAGCAGATGATGAGCAATCTGAAGACGGCCGGCACCAAGGAGTTCACGCTCCTGATCAAGGGCGACGTGCAGGGATCGGTCGAGGCCATCGTCGGGTCGCTCGACAAGATGGGGACCGAGGAGGTCCGTGCCCGCATCATCCATGCCGGCGTCGGCGGCATCACCGAGTCAGACGTCGCGCTGGCCGCGGCCTCGGGCGCCGTGGTGCTTGGCTTCAACGTCCGCGCCAATGCGCAAGCCCGCGATGCCGCCGAACGCGACGGCGTCGAGATCCGCTATTACGCCGTCATCTACGACCTCGTCGATGAGGTGAAGCAAGCCATGTCCGGCTTGCTCGCGCCCACGCGGCGCGAGACCTTCCTCGGCAATGCCGAGATTTTGGAAGTGTTCACCATCTCCAAGGTCGGCAAGGTCGCAGGCTGCCGCGTCACCGACGGCAAGGTCGAGCGCGGCGCCCAAGTCCGGCTGATCCGCGACAATGTGGTGATCCACGAAGGCAAGCTCTCCACCTTGAAGCGGTTCAAGGACGAAGTGCGCGAGGTCGTGGCCGGCCAGGAATGCGGCATGGCGTTCGAAGGCTACCAGGACATGCGCCAGGGCGACGTCATCGAGTGCTTCGAGGTCGAGCACGTCCAGCGGACGCTGTAATTGCGGCCGCGGCCCCCCGAGGCGGCAGCGCGGTCGCGCCGGGACTCAACCCCGATTTACCAATGATCGCGAAAGCCCGCTGGGCTGGCTGCCAATTTCTCTACAATTTAGCCTCTTCGCCGGTTGGGTCGAGCGGCGACAACGAACCCCACTTAGGTCTCGATGATCAGTGCCGTAAACGCCATCGCGCGGAAGCTCGTCCCCAGCGTGCACCCATACGACACTGGGAATGTTTACCGCATGCGCCGGTTTCAACTGCTCAAGAAGATCATCGACGATATCCTTGCCAGCAGGCCCAGCTGCCGGATTATCGATGTCGGCGGTTTAAGCGCCTATTGGAGGACCTTTGGCTCCGAGCTCGATTGGACAAGGGTCAGGGTCGTCGTCGTCAATCTCACCAAGGAAGCCACGGATAGTTGCGAGATCGTCACGGCCCAGGGCGATGCCCGCGATCTGCACGAATTCGCCGACATGAGCTTCGATCTCGTTTATTCCAATTCGGTGATCGAGCATGTGGGGCTCTGGCGCGACATGCAGCGCATGGCAGGCGAGGTGCGGAGATTGGCGCCGCGTTACTTCGTGCAGACGCCGTATTTTTGGTTTCCGATCGAGCCGCATGCCCGCACGCCCCTGCTGCACTGGCTTCCCGAGCCGCTGAAGACGCGCATTGTCATGTGGCGCAGTTGCGGGTTCTGGGCAAAGGCTGCGAATATTGGCGAAGCCACGGAGCTGGTTCAGAGTGCTTTCATGCTCGACAAGCGCCAGCTGCAGCAGCTCTTTCCCGACGCACGCATCGTCGCCGAAACAGCCTTCGGATTGACCAAGTCGATCATGGCCATCAAGTAGCGTGTTTGGTCGCGCCGTGGCCCTCAGGCCAGGATGCCTTCGCGCGGCTCTCTGCGCGCCCGAACCGCCCCCCGCCGTCCTCTCGTTTGTCACCAGAGTTGATTCATTTTCTGGGCGCGCTATCTACCACCGGGGAGCGCAGGCATTCAGTCGCCGCCCCCATAGTGGAGCAGGATCATGGATAACCCGACCAAGCGACGGCCCTCGGCTCCCTCCCAGCGCCAGCTGAAGGTCGGCGAGCTGATCCGGCATGTGCTGGCCGAGATCTTCGCCCGCGGCGAGATCGTGGACGAGGTGCTGAGCCAATACACGCTGACCGTGCCCGAGGTGCGCATGGCGCCCGACCTGAAGCTCGCCACGGCCTATGTCATGCCGCTTGGCGGGGCGGGCGCTGATGACGTCATCGCCCATCTCGACAAGCACAGGCGCTTCCTGCGCGGTGAGGTCGCCAAGCGCGTGAGCCTGAAATTCATGCCCGAACTCCGCTTCAAGATCGATACCTCCTTCGAAAGCTCGCGCCGCATCGACGAGCTGCTCGCCTCGCCCAAGGTCGCGCGCGACTTGGGTAGCTGACGCGACTTGGGTAGCTGACCAGTCGGGCAAGACCGAAGATCATGGCGCGGCAACGCAAAGGCCTTCCCGTTCACGGCTGGCTTGTCCTCGACAAGCCGCAAGGCATGACCTCGACTGGGGCCGTGGGCCGGGTGAAGCACCTGTACCAGGCGGCCAAGGCGGGGCATGCGGGCACGCTGGACCCACTCGCAAGCGGTATTCTCCCCATCGCCTTCGGTGAGGCGACCAAGACCGTGCCGTTCGCGGTCGACGGCGCCAAGCAATACCGTTTTACCGTCCGCTTCGGCGCCGAGACCGACACCGACGACGCGGAAGGCAAGGTGACCGGCACGAGCGACAAGCGCCCTGCCCGGCCCGAGATCGAGGCGGCACTGGCTCGCTTTGTGGGCGCCATCCAACAGGTGCCGCCCCGCTATTCGGCGGTCAAGGTGGCGGGCGCGCGGGCCTACGACCTCGCCCGCGACGAGCAGGACTTCGAGCTTGCCCCGCGCGAGGTCGTCATCGCCACGCTGAACGTCGTCGACATGCCGGACAGGGACCATTGCGTGATCGAGGCCGAGTGCGGCAAGGGCACTTATGTGCGCGCCCTCGCCCGCGATCTGGGGCGCGCGCTCGGCTCAGCTGGCCATGTCAGCGCCTTACGGCGCACCCGCGTCGGCGGCTTCGACGAGGGGAGCGCGATTCCTCTCCCCAAGCTTGAGGAGCTGGCAGCCGGCGCCGGCGGGCGAGAGGCGCTGTTGGGCCTGCTTGCGCCGGTCGAGACGGCGCTCGTCGGCATCCCGGCGCTCATCGTCAGCGCGTCCGACGCGGCCAGGCTGAAGCAGGGACAGCCTGTGCTGTTGCGGGGGCGGGATGCTCCCATTCTGACGGGCCCGGTCTACGCCGTCTCGCGCGGCACGATCGTGGCGCTGGGCGAAGTCAGCCAAGGGGAGCTCAAGCCCTACCGCATTTTCAACCTGTCGCGCTGAAGCAGGGCTGCGGGGTGCAAATTCCGCTGGCCTCGCGCGGGAGAACCCCTATAGTGCCCGCGGTGCGCGCGCCTTTTGCTTTTGCCAGCGCATGTTAGCCGACCGTGCTGGACGACATCCCGGCCCGGCCCCCTGAAAACCCCTAAGAATCAAGGATTATACGATGTCGATCAGCGCTGTGCGCAAGCAAGAACTCATCCAGGAATACGCCACCAAGTCCGGCGATACCGGGTCGCCCGAGGTTCAGGTCGCGATTCTGACCGAGCGGATCACCAACCTCACCGGTCACTTTAAAACCCACAACAAGGACAACCATTCGCGGCGCGGGCTGCTCAAAATGGTTAGCCAGCGGCGCCGGCTGCTCGACTATGTCAAATCGAGCGATGAGGACCGCTATCAGAAGCTCATCAATCGCCTCGGCATTCGCCGGTGATGCGGGCATGCATCAAGGCGCGCCGTGCGGCGCCGGCATATCGCTAGAACACACTGGGCCCGAGCCTTCGCGTTCAGGGAGCACGCTCGGGCGCACCCTTTCCCTGCTCATTGAGACATCATCATGTTGAACAAACAAACCGTAGAGATCGAATGGGGGGGCCGCCCCCTCAAGCTCGAGACCGGCCGCATCGGCCGCCAGGCCGACGGCTCGGTGCTCGCCCAATATGGCGGCACCACCGTGCTCGCCACCGCCGTTGCCGCCAAGGAACCCCGGGCCGGCATCGACTTCTTCCCCTTGACCGTGAATTACCAGGAGAAGACCTTTGCCGCCGGCAAGATCCCGGGCGGCTATTTCAAGCGCGAGGGGCGCCCGACCGAGAAGGAGACGCTCACCTCCCGCCTCATCGACCGCCCGATCCGGCCGCTGTTCCCGGCCGGCTTCAAGAACGAGACGCAGGTGGTCGCCACCGTGCTCTCCCATGACATGGAGAACGATCCCGACGTCGTGGCCCTGATCGCGAGCTCAGCCGCGCTGACCCTGTCCGGCATTCCGTTCCTCGGGCCGATCGCGGCGGCGCGGGTTGGCTATATCGGCGGCCAATACGTGCTGAACCCGACGATCGACGAGATGAGCGAAAGCGCGCTCGACCTCGTGGTGGCCGGCACCAGCAGCGCCGTGCTGATGGTCGAATCGGAGGCCAAGGAGCTGCCCGAGGACGTCATGCTCGGCGCCGTCATGTTCGGGCACAAGCATTTCCAGCCAGTGCTCGACGCCATCGTCAAGCTCGCCGAGCGCGCCGCCAAGGAGCCCTGGGACCTCACCGCCGATACCAGCGTCGATGATCTGACGGCCAAGGTCCGCGAGGTCGCGGAGAAGGACTTGCGCGAGGCCTATTCCATCGCCACCAAGCATGAGCGCCGGGACCGCGTGGCCGCCGTCAAGCATAAGGTGATCGAGGCGCTGGTTCCCGCCGACGACGACGGCACGATCGCGCCGCGGGTTTCGAGCGCCTTCAAGCATGTGGAGAAGGACGTCGTCCGCTCCAATATCCTCAGCACCTCCAGGCGCATAGATGGGCGTGACCTCTCCACCGTGAGACAGATCGTCTCGGAGGTGGGCATCCTGCCCCGCACCCATGGCAGCGCCCTGTTCACCCGCGGCGAGACCCAGGCGATCGTGGTTGCCACGCTGGGCACCGGCGAGGACGAGCAATATGTCGATGCCTTGCAGGGCACCTATAAAGAGACCTTCATGCTGCATTACAACTTCCCGCCCTATTCGGTCGGCGAAGTCGGCCGCATGACTGGGCCCGGACGGCGGGAGATCGGTCACGGCAAGCTTGCCTGGCGGGCAGTGCATCCGGTGCTGCCGGACCGCGACAGCTTCCCTTATACCATCCGCGTGGTGTCGGAGATCACCGAGTCGAACGGCTCCTCCTCCATGGCCACGGTCTGCGGCGCTTCGCTCGCCATGATGGATGCGGGCATTCCCTTGCGCCGGCCGGTCGCCGGCATCGCCATGGGGCTGATCAAGGAGGCTGACAAGTTCGCCGTGCTCTCCGACATCCTCGGCGATGAGGACCATCTCGGCGACATGGANNATGGACATCAAGATCACCGGCATCACCGAGGAGATCATGCATGTTGCGCTGAACCAGGCGCGCGACGGCCGCATGCACATCCTGTCGGAGATGAACAAGGCGCTCAACGCGGCGCGGCCGGAGCTTGGCGAATACGCCCCGCGCATCGAGACGATCCACATCCCGGTCGACAAGATCCGCGAGGTGATCGGCTCGGGCGGTTCGGTGATCCGCGAGATCGTCGCGGAATCCGGCGCCAAGATCGACATCTCCGACGACGGCACCGTCAAGATCGCCTCGGCCAATGCCGAGTCGATCCGTGCGGCAATAGCCCGCATCAAGGGCATCACTGCCGAGCCCGAGGTCGGCCAGATCTACCAGGGCAAGGTCGTCAAGGTGATGGAGTTCGGCGCCTTCGTGAACTTCTTCGGGCCCAAGGACGGCCTCGTGCATATCTCGCAGCTCAGCCAGGGCCGGCCCGCTTCCGTTGGCGACGTGGTCAAAGAGGGCGACAAGGTCTGGGTCAAGCTGCTCGGCTTCGATGACCGCGGCAAGGTCAAGCTGTCGATGAAGGTCGTCGACCAGACGACCGGACAGGAGCTGGAGAAGGCCGAAGCGAGCTGAAGCCTGGGAGATTAAGAGCGCGCGGGCGGGACCCCGCGCGCTTTCCAAAGCAGAGATAGGTTCAAATAGAATCGTCGTGCCCGGCACTCGGGTCCGGCCATGACGATTCAATTAGGTAGGATGGATTTCGCGCTAGCCGCTATTTGGCGCATTTCCAGCCGATCACCCAATAATCGGGGTTGGCGCCCTGCCACTTATCGGCGTTGGTCAGCCCGTCGTGCATGCAGGTCGCGACGTCCTCCGAGGAGACGTCGGGGACAGCCATCTCCTGGCAGGTATGGGGGGCGGCGACGAGGCACGCAATGACGACTAGATGAATCATCGCCCGTTTCACTCCACTGATTTTGCCTTAGAGCGCTATCGCGTGAAATACAATCGCGACAGCGCGTCTCGCTTTTTGTTGGCGCATGATCTTTTCGGAAAACCGGTTCCCACTTTTCCGGACCATGCTTTGTCGGCGCGATCCTACCGATGCAGGCGCTGTTTCTCAACTGTTCCTGCCGGGGTGCTTAATACGCCTCGGCTCGACCTCACTGGGCTGCTTCCCGGGGGGGCTTCTCGGCGCGGGGCGCTTCCGGCTCCTTGTCGATTTGATCAAACGACTTCAGCGCTTGAATACCCGGCATGGCAATCGTGCTGTAGCCGCAATCGACGAAATGAACCTCGCCGGTGACCGCGCCGGAAAGGTCCGATAGCAGGTAGAGCGCGGCTCCACCCACCTCATCGAGCGTCGGCGAGCGGCGCAGCGGCGCGTGCTGCTGCTGGAAATGGAATAGATGGCGGGCGTCGGAGATGCCGGCACCGGCCAGCGTGCGCATGGGGCCGGCCGAGACCGCGTTCACCCTGATGCCTTGCGGTCCGAGGTCGGAGGCGAGATACCGCACGCTTGCCTCCAGCGCCGCCTTGGCCACGCCCATGACGTTGTAGCAGGGCACCACCCGATTCGAGCCGCTATAGGTGAGCGTGAGCAGCGAGCCGCCTTGCGGCATCAGATCGGCGGCGAGCTTGCAGATCTCGGTGAAGGAGAAGCAAGAGATCACCATGGTATGCTCGAAATTGGCGCGCGTCGTATCGCAATAGCGGCCCCTGAGCTCGTTCCGGTCGGAGAAGGCGAGCGCATGCACGACGAAGTCGAGCGAGCCCCAATTCTTGCGGATCGCCTCGAACACGCCCTTGACGCTGTCCAGGTCCTCGACGTCGGCCTCCACGATAATCTTCGCCCCGATGGCTTGGGCAAGCGGGACGGCACGGCGTCCGAAGGCGCCGCCCTGATAGCTGAAGGCGAGCTCGGCGCCCTGGCCGTGCAGCACCCGGGCGATGCCCCAGGCAATCGAACGGTCGTTGGCGACGCCCATCACCAGGCCCCTCTTCCCTGCCATCAAGGCGCCGGGTTCAGCGATGTCTCTTGTTGTGGTCATGGCGTCACTCTGGTTGGGGGTGAATGCTCTGGGCTTAGGGGTGAATGGCCTTTAGCTCCTGGCTTGATGCTCAGCCGTCATAGCGCCGGAACACCAGCGTGGCGTTGGTGCCACCGAAACCGAAGCTGTTCGACATCACGGCGTTAATATCCACATTGTCCTGTCGCTTACGCGCAATCGGCATGTCGGCGACGGCCGGGTCGATGGTCTCGATATTGGCGGATTCGCAGATGAAGCCGTTGTTCATCATCAGCAGCGAATAGATTGCCTCGTGCACGCCGGCAGCCCCCAGCGAATGGCCGGTCAAGGACTTGGTGGCGCTGATGGGCGGGCATTTGTCGCCAAACACCTCGCGGATTGCCTCGATCTCGCGCAAATCGCCGATGGGGGTGGAGGTGGCGTGGGGGTTGATGTAGTCGACGCCGCCGTCTAGCCCCTTAAGGGCCATGCGCATGCAGCGCGCGGCACCTTCGCCCGAGGGCGCCACCATGTCGAAGCCGTCCGAGGTGGCGCCGTAGCCCGCGAGCTCGCCATAGATGCGGGCGCCGCGGGCGCGGGCATGCTCAAGCTCCTCCAGCACGACGACCCCTCCCCCTCCGGCGATGACGAAGCCATCGCGATCGACGTCATAGGCGCGGCTCGCCACCTCCGGCCGGTCGTTGAAATCCGACGACATGGCGTTCATGGCGTCGAACAGCACCGACAGCGTCCAGTCGAGCTCCTCTCCGCCGCCGGCAAAGACGATGTCCTGCTTGCCCATTTGGATCAGCTCGCCGCCATTGCCGATGCAATGGGCCGAGGTCGAGCAGGCCGACGAGATCGAATAGCTAACGCCCTTGATGTGAAAGGGCGTGGACAGGGTGGCTGAATTGGTCGAGCACATCGCCTTGGGCACCTCGAAGGGACCGACCTTTTTCGGGCCTTTCTCGCGCGTCGTGTCGGCGGCCTGAACGATAGCCCGCGTCGAAGGTCCGCCAGAGCCCATGATCAAGCCCGTCCGCTCGTTCGAAACCTCGTTCTCCTCCAGCCCTGAGTCGCGGATCGCCTGCTGCATGGCGATATAGTTCCACGCCGCACCCGCGCCCATGAAGCGGCGCACCTTGCGGTCGATCATAGGCTCCCAGTCGATCTTGGGCGCGCCATGCACCTGGCAGCGAAATCCGAGCTCGGCATAGGTGTCGGCCTTGACGACGCCGGATTTCGCCTCGCGCAGCGACGCCAGCACCTCCTGGGCACTGTTGCCGATCGGGGACACGATGCCCATGCCGGTTACGACCACTCGTCTCATGGCTCCGTCCTTACGGGACTCTTGCTTGCGACGCAGCCACAATCGTTCCGCGTCAGGCGCCGGCGGGGGCGCTGTCGCCCGCCTGGAACAGGCCGACCCTTAAGTCCTTCGCCGTATAGATGGTCTCGCCGTCGGCCTTGAGCCACCCATCGCCGGTGCCGAGCGTGAATCTCCGCCGGATCACACGCTTGAGCTCGACGATATATTCAAGCTTGCGCATGGTGGGCAGCACCATGCCGGTGAACTTCACCTCGCCCACGCTCAGGGCACGCCCCCGGCCGGGCGCACCGAGCCAGCCTAGGAAAAAGCCCAAGAGCTGCCACAGCGCATCGAGGCCGAGACAGCCCGGCATCACGGGATCGCCCTTGAAGTGGCAGGGGAAGAACCAGAGATCGGGCTTCAAGTCGAGCTCGGCCACGATCCGCCCATGGCCGTGCTCACCCCCCTTCTCCTTCACCTCGGAGATGCGGTCGAACATGAGCATGGGCGGCAGCGGCAATTGCGCGTTGCCGGGCCCGAACAGCTCGCCGCGGGCGCAAGCCAGCAGGTCTTCATACTCGAATTGGCCCCGCCGCTCTGCCATCTCTTGCACGTCCTTCACCACTCCTTGAGCGCCTGTTCCTTGAGCACCTGTGCGCATACGGCTCGCTTCCTAACACAGACCGGGCGCCATCAAAAGCCCGGGGGGTGAGGCGCCATGACTTTGCCATGATGCGCCGGAAAGCATGCCAGACGCGGGTCGTGGTCGTTGGGAGTTGGGACAAGCCTTAGATGAAGCACCTCATCGTTGCTGCTCATCCCGCCGAAGACAGCTTCACGATGGGGCTCACGCGCACCTATGCCGCTGAATTGGAAAAGCTCGGGCATAGCCAGCGCACATACGATCTGTACCGCATGGGGTTCAACCCCGTTCTGGCCGCGTCCGAGCTTTTGCCTGTCAGCGCCGATCATCCGGTCAGCGCCGATTTGGTGCAGGCACAAGATGATATTCGGGCCGCGGATGCCCTTACCGT
Organism: Hyphomicrobiales bacterium; assembly: GCA_003135455.1. GTDB lineage: Bacteria > Pseudomonadota > Alphaproteobacteria > Rhizobiales > Methyloligellaceae > Methyloceanibacter. The sequence continues at coordinate 27,847 of PLBV01000009.1, forward strand.
CATCTACCCGCTCTGGTGGCTGTCGATGCCCGCGATGATGAAAGGGTATATCGATCGGGTCTTCGCGCGTGGCTTCGCTTATGAATCCCACAACGGCATCGTGCACGGGCTTCTTGCCGGGAAAAAATCCGTTCTCATCACCATCTCGGGAGCACCGCTGCCGCTGCTGGTCAAGAGCGGCAATTGGAATGCTGTGCAGGTTCTGCAAGACACACATATCTTCCGTTCGGCCGGGTTCGAGCTGCTCGAACATCTGCATTTCGACGAGGTTGTGCCTCACATTTCGAATGCTACTGGCGAAGAGCACATGGAGCGCGCTCGATCCTGCGCACGGCAGCATTTTCCCGCGGACTGAAGCATCGAGGAAATGCCGACTTAAAGGCCTTTGCCGTCGTCACTGCTGTGGTCATAGTCCTGCGTGAGCCTCTGAAAATATTTGTGTTTGCCGCGCTTACCCATATATTGCAGGCGTCATGATGCATCCCTCCACCGGTCAGGATATCGTCAAGCTGTTGCGCGGGGCCGGGCTTAGGCCCACACGCCAACGCGTGGCGCTCGGCGTTCTGCTCTTCGGCAGCGGCGACCGCCACGTCACGGCGGAGCTTCTGCATGAGGAGGCGCAGGCGCGCAAAGTGCCGGTGTCGCTGGCCACCATCTACAACACCCTGCACCAGTTCACGGAAGTGGGGTTGTTGCGGGAGGTGGCGGTCGAGGGCGCCAAGGCCTATTTCGACACCAATACGTCCAACCACTACCATTTCTTCTGCGAGCACTCCGGCAAGCTCATGGATATCGACACGGACCAGATCCGCATCGAAGGCCTGCCCGAGGCGCCCGACGGCATGACCATCGCCCGCGTCGATGTGCTGGTGCGGCTGGTCAACACAAGCAAGCGCTAGGCCTTTGGCTTGCTTGGCTCGTCATTGCCCTGCTTGACCGGGCAATCCAGCAACCACCGTGGTCACGGTTTCAACAAGCGCGCCGTTTACTGGATTTCCGCCGGAGTTTACCCCCGGCTTGATCGGGGGCGGGAATGACAAGGAGCGTGCCTATTTGATCGCCTCGCCGCGATAGACGCCCCACAGCTTCTCCTGCTGCACATAGCCCGCATAGTCGTCGATCGACAGCCGGCACCATTCGCCGTCGCAAGAGACGACGTTGCCGAGCACCCCCGCCTCGAGCTCGGCCACAACCTTGCCGTTCTCCGAATCGCTTGCATAAAGCGGCACGCTGGCATGGTCCTTGGTCCAGGGCGCCACCAGCACCGTGCGCCGACCGCTGAGCAGACTGTGGAACACCCAGCCGTCGGCCCCCTCGCTGTCGCGGACGCGCCGCCAATTGTCCGATTCGGCGATCACCTCGACGGGCAGGCCGGCGCGTGAGAACACCCAGACAATGGCCTGGTCGCTGCTCGGGCCTTTGCGCACATTCACCCGGTCGGACTTAAGGCTGACGAAGCGCGGGACGGCCAAGCCGCTCTGGCCGTTTGGCGCCTCGCCTTGACCGGTGTCCTCGGCAGCGCCTGCCCTCGCACCGGCAAGACAGATCAGCGCCAAGGCGATGCCTAACCCCAGTCGATGCCGCACCCGGTTGCCCCGCTTCGGTTTCGCACCTTGCCCCCCTTTCGCGGGTGGGCTCACCCCCAGCGAATCGGGCCTTACTGGATGCTCCAGAAAAGTGAACGGATCGTGGCCTCCTTGGCAACATGATGCTTATCGGGCGAAGCCGCTTCTGTTAGAGAATGCGGCGCGTGGCTCCCTTAGGCCGCGCCTTGCCGCAAGCACCCTGCCCCGCTTGCGGCACTCCAGACAGGATGGATCATGACGGCTGAACGACCGCTCGTTATCGTTACGCGTAAGCTCCCCGACGTCGTGGAGACGCGGCTCCGCGAGCTTTTCGACGCGAGGCTCAATCTCGAGGACAAGCCCTTCTCGCGGGAGGAGCTGATCGAGGCGGTAAAGACCGCAAGCGTGCTCATACCCACGGTCACCGACCGCATCGACCGGGCAGTCTTGAGCCAGGCGGGCCCCGACTTGAAGCTGATCGCCCAGTTCGGCACCGGCGTCGACAATATCGACCTCGAAACGGCGCGCAACCGCAGCATCATCGTCACCAACACGCCGNNCCGGGCGTGCTGACCGAGGACACGGCCGACATGACCATGGCACTGATCCTCGCCGTGCCGCGGCGCTTGACCGAAGGCGCCGGCTTGCTCAGGGCCGGCAACAACCAGTGGCCCGGCTGGTCGCCCACCTGGATGCTCGGCCACCGCATCTACGGCAAGCGGCTCGGCATCGTCGGCATGGGCAAGATCGGCCAGGCTGTGGCGCGGCGGGCTCGCGCCTTCGGCTTGCAAATCCACTACCACAACCGCCGCCGCGTGGCGCCGGAGATCGAGAAGGCGCTGGAGGCCACCTATTGGGACAGCCTCGACCAGATGCTCGCCCGCATGGACATCATCTCGGTCAACTGCCCGCATACGCCCGCGACCTATCACCTGCTCTCCGCCCGCAGGCTCGCGCTGTTGAAGTCCACGGCCTATATCGTCAACACCGCGCGCGGCGAGGTGATCGACGAGAACGCGCTCGCCCGCATGATCGAGAATAACGAGATCGGCGGCGCCGGGCTCGACGTGTTCGAGCATGAGCCGGCGGTGAACGCCAAGCTGCTGAAGAGCGACCGGGTGGTGGTGCTGCCGCATATGGGCTCCGCCACGATCGAGGGCCGCGTCGACATGGGCGAGAAGGTGATCATCAACATCAAGACCTTCCTGGACGGCCACTCGCCGCCCGACCGGGTCCACCCCGCGATGTTCTAAAGCTGATTTCTCCCTCCCGCTTGAAGGGGGAGGGCTGGGGTTGCGGGTCAACTTCCCGCCAACGTTTGGACCAACGACCCCCACCCGGCTCGCAATGCGAGCCGACCCCGCCCTTTCAGGGGGAGGGAGATAGCGGTCGAAAGCTGGCTAACTCACCGAACCTTGCATTGACATTGGGCCCTGCAATGCTTTCCTCTAGGGTGTGCCGAGCCAAAGGAGACAAAGCCATGTCCCGATGGACAACTGCTTTTGCAAGCCTGATCGTGCTTGCCTTTAGCTACCCGGCAGCCGCCCAAACCGGCGATCTGCCACGCAGTATCGAGATCAAGCCCGGCGCCGAGGCGGCCGCAGCCAATGCGGGCGCCAAGACGGCGGATGATACGACCCCCGGCGTCAAGACCCGCCAAATCGTCACTGAAAGCAAGGACGGCGCAGCACCACCCGCTGCCGCTCCTGTCGCAGCGAAAGACGCCGTAGCCAAGGATGCCGTGGCCCCCGGTGGTGAGCCACCTGCCGGGGCCGTTCCGGTCGGGGCCGCGCCTGACGCGGGGCCGGCCGAGGCAGCGCCCAATGGTGGCAAGCCGCCGGTAGAGGCCGTGCAAGGGCCGCCGCCGGGACCCGCCGGGGCCGTCGGCCCCGGACAGATCGCGATCGCGGTGCAGACCGAGCTGAAGCGCGTCGGCTGCGACCCGGGCGAGGTGGATGGCGTCTGGGGCGGCCGCTCCCGCGAGGCGCTGGCCGCTTTCGGCCATTTCGCCAAGGTGGATGTGGCCAAGCTCGAGCCTAGCCCCCAGATCCTTGTGATCCTCAAAGGCAAGGGCCCCAATATCTGTCAGGTTGCCGCGGCCGGACCGGGTCCCGAGCCCGTTGCCGATCCCGGGGCTCCGGCGGAAGCCGAGCACGAGCCCGCACCTCCAGTCGCGCCGGAACCTCAGCCTCACCATGGCTATGGCGGGGGCGGTGGCTATGGGGGCGGTGGCGGGTACGGCGGCGGCGGTGGCGGCGGCTACTAACCACCGGCAGCCAGGACCCTCCTCTCCTCCCCCTTTGTAGGGTAGGGAGGGGGCTAAGCGACGGTCGCCGCATCGGCGGTTGACCCCGCCCTCGCCCGGAGTGAGCGCGGGTCAGCTGTTGCGGCGTACCCCCTCCGGCGGGAGCTCCGGGGTGCGCACATGCTCGGGCCGGAAGCCCATGCCGATCAGGCGCGCTGGGATGCGGCGTAGCCACGGCACATGGTTGAACAGCTTGATGACGAAGGGCGGTCGCGGCTGCCTCCGCATGGCAAGCACGTTACTGATGATGCGGGTCTGAACGAAGATTTGTACCGCCTGCATGGCCCGCGTCGGCCATTCCCGCCGCCGCTGCACATTGGCGAGCAGGGCCTCGGGCACGGCGCCATCGCGAAGCGGCAAAGCTAGGATGTTGGCGGCAGCGACCGCATCTTGGATCGCGAGATTGATGCCCACGCCGCCGACCGGCGACATGGCGTGCGCTGCATCGCCGATGCAGAGAAGCCCTGGCCGGTACCAGCGCTTCAGCCTATCTACCCGCACCGTGAGCAGCTTGACGTCGTCCCAGGAGGCGAGCTCCTGCACCCGGTCGGCCAAGGCGGCGTTGAGCTCGACGATGGCGGCGCGGAACGCCGGCAGGCCACGCCGTCTCAGCTCGTTGAAGCCGCCCTTGGGGATGACGAAGGCGCATTGCAAATAATCGCCGCGATCGAGCATGATGAAGAGCCGGCCGGCGTCGATGCGGCCCAAGGCCTGGCTCGCATCCTCCGGGCGCTTGGACAGGCGCAACCACAGCACGTCCATGGGCGCCCCCAGATCCTCGATTTCGAGGCCGGCAAGGTCGCGCACGGCGGAGTGGCGCCCGTCGGCCCCCACCACCAGGTCGGCTCGCACATCGAGGCTGCCATCGGGGGTCTTCGCCCTCACTCCGGTGACGACGCCACCCTCCTCGATCAGATCAATGATTTCGGCCTGCATCCGAAGCGCGAAGCTCGGGTAGCGCTTGGCGCGTCCGGCGAGGAAATTCAGGAACTCCCATTGCGGCATGAAGGCGATGAAGCGGCAATGGGTCGGCAGATGCGAGAGGTCGGCAAGAACCACGCGCTCGTCGCCGATTAGAGCCGTCAGCTCCCGCACCTCCTGATGCGGCCGCTTGAGGAAATCTTCGAGCAGGCCGAGCTCGTGCATGACCTCCAGCGTCGAGGGGTGGATGGTGTCGCCGCGGAAGTCGCGCAGGAAATCGGCGTGCTTCTCGAGCACCAGTACGTCGACGCCCGAGCGGGCGAGCAGGAAGCCCAGCATCATGCCGGCGGGACCCCCTCCGGCGATGCAGCAGCGCGTGGTCAGCGTCTCAGTCGGCACGGTTTGGGTCCCACCACGGTGGCCGTCATTCCGGCGGCGGGGCCCCTCAACCGCTCGCATCGGCCATGACCTTGCGATGGTGCGATAGGTCGGGGAAGCCTGGCTCTCTTCCGTGCAGCCGGTTGTCGGGGTCGTAAGCGTAGGTGACCGTGGTGAAGCGCGGGGCAAGCGCGTCGTAAAGCAGCAGCCTGCCCACCAGGCTCTCGCCGAGGCTCAAGATCTCCTTCACCACCTCGACCGCGGCAAGGGTGCCGATGACGCCCGCCACCGCGCCTAAAATGCCGGCTTCGGCGCAAGGTGCCGCGGTGCCGGGGGGTGGCGGCTCCGGGAACAGGCAGCGGTAAGACGGGCGCGGCGTGCCCCTTTCGTCGCGCTCGAAGGCGTGAAAGGTGGTGAGGTGGCCGTCGAAGGGGCCGACGGCGGCGAAGACGAGCGGCCGTTCGGCAAAGTAGCAGGCATCGTTGAGGAGGTAGCGGGTGGCGAAATTGTCCGAGCCGTCGGCGACGATGTCGAATTGGGCGACGATCTCAAGCGCATTCTCCGGCACGAGCCGCGTGGTGAAGAGGCGCGTCTCCACATGGGGATTGAGGCGCTCGATGGTTTTCGCGGCGCTGCGCGTCTTGAACCTGCCGATGCTCGCCGTGTCGTGCACGATCTGGCGCTGTAGATTGTCGAGGCTGACGCGGTCGTCGTCGATGATGCCAATGGTGCCCACGCCGGCGGCGGCGAGATAGGCGATCAGTGGCGAGCCGATCCCGCCCGCGCCGACCACGAGCACGCGCGCGGCTTTCAGCTTCTGCTGGCCCTCGCCGCCGATCTCCTTCAGCACCAGCTGGCGCCTGTAACGCTCGATCTCGTCCTTGGTGAGCATGGCCTGATATCTACGCCATCCACCGGGCTACTGCCAGTTAGAGACGCTGTGGCCCGGCAGCGGGCTGGGCCCGGGTTAGCCGGTGGAGCCGAAGCCGCCCTGGCCGCGTGCCGTTGCTTGGAGGGCGTCCACGGCCTCGATCTCGACATGCTCTACGCGGGCGATGACGAGCTGGGCGATGCGGTCGCCGCGGCGGACGACGAAGGGCTCGGCCCCGAGATTGACGAGCAGCACCATGACCTCACCGCGATAGTCCGCGTCCACCGTGCCGGGGCTGTTGAGCACGGTTACGCCGGCCTTGAGCGCCAGCCCCGAGCGCGGCCGGATCTGCGCCTCGTACCCGCGCGGCAGCTCCAGCGCAAAGCCGGTGGGCAGGAGCGAGCGCGCTCGTGGGCCAAGGTCGAGCGGCTCGGATTCAGAAAGAGCGGCAAGCAGGTCGAGGCCGCTTGCGTGCTCGGAGTGATAGGTGGGAAGCGGCAGGCCAGCGCCATGGGGCAGGCGCAGGATCCGGAGCCTCACGCTTGAGCGTCCGGCGCTAGGGTCGCTCATTCAGCCGCCGAGCGCAAGAGCTGCAACGTCTCTGCCGCACGGGCGAGCAGCCGTCGCGCCATCTCGTCCTTGCTCATGGCGGGCCAGTCCTCGGTCCCCTGCCCGGTGATGAGATGGATTTGGGTGTGATCGCCGCCCATCGCGCCGGTTCCGGGCCAGACGTCATTGGCGACGATCCAGTCGGCACCTTTGGCGCGGCGTTTGGCAATCGCATTGTCGATCAGATTCTCGGTCTCGGCGGCAAAGCCGATGACGAGGCGCGGCCGCTTGCCGCCCGGCTTGGCGAGGGTGGCCAGAATGTTCGGATTCTGTTTGAGCTTGAGCGAAGCTTCGCTTCCCGGCTGCTGCTTCTTCAGCTTTTGCGGGGCCTCGTCGGCGGCGCGCCAATCGGCAACGGCTGCGGCACATATCGCGATGTCGGCGGGGAGCGCGGCGAGGGCGGCGGCCAACATCTCGTGCGCGGTCTCGACCTTGACCACCCGCACACCGTGAGGATCGGGTAAAGCGACGGGGCCGCTCACCAGCACCACCTCGGCGCCGAGCTCTAGCGCTGCGCGGGCCAGCGCATGGCCCTGCTTGCCGGAGGAGCGGTTGGCGAGATAGCGCACGGGATCGATGGGCTCATGGGTTGGCCCTGAGGTGATCAGCACGCGCAGGCCTTGCAGCGGCCCTTCAGCGTTTGCGCCGGCGGGGCTCGCTGCAAGGAGGCTCGTTCCAAGCGAGCTTGTTCCGAGCAGGCTCGATCCGAGCGAGCTCGCGATGGCGTCGATGATGGCGGCAGGCTCCGCCATGCGGCCCAAGCCATATTCGCCGCAGGCCATCTCGCCCTCCTCGGGTCCGACGAGGGCCACGCCATCTGCTCGCAGCGTCGCCACATTGCGCTTGGTGGCGGGATGCTGCCACATGCGCACATTCATGGCGGGCGCCACCAGCACCGTCTTGTCGGTGGCGAGCAGCACGGCGGTCGCAAGATCGTCGGCCAAGCCATGCGCCATCTTGGCCAGCAGATCGGCGGTCGCGGGCGCCACCACGATAAGATCGGCCTCGCGCGACAGGCGGATGTGGCCGATCTCCGCTTCGTCCTTCAGGTCGAACAGATCGGTGAAGGCCTTCTCCTCGGAGAGGACCGATAGGGACAGCGGCGTGACGAACTCCGCGCCGGCGCGCGTCAGGATCGCTCGCACGCTCGCGCCCCGCTCTTTCAAGCGGCGGACGAGATCGAGGCTCTTATAGGCGGCGATGCCGCCGCCGACGATGAGCAGGATGGCCTTGCCGTTCAATCGCTTGGCTTTCGTTGCTGTCATTCCCGCATTCCCGCGAAAGCGGGAATCCAGTAGCCGAGGCGTTGCCCTCTTGCAACTCCGTCGGAGAATACTGGATTGCCGGGTCAAGCCCGGCAATGACAATCATTTGGGGTTACCGACCCCATCAAAACAGCAGCGCAAGCGCGATGGCGGCGAGGGCCAGCGCGCCGACCCAGATGCCGATGCGGCTCATGCGGTTGCGGCGGCTTTGCGCCTCGGCCAGGCGCTCGACCGTGTCATTGTCGAGCCGCAAGCCCTCCTCGACAAGGGCCGAGAAGGCGTCCGCGGCGCGCTCGGCTTGGCCGAGCAGCTTGGGGATGTCGCCTACGAAGCGGCCGACCGATGCCGCCCCCTCGGCCGCCGCCTCGAACCGGGCTTCGGCGCCGAACTGGCTCTCCATCCATTGGCGCGCCACTGGCTCGGCCACCACCCACATGTTGAGATCGGGATCGAGGCTGCGGCCGACGCCCTCGACCACCACCATGGTCTTCTGCAGCAACAGCAGCTCGGGCCGCGTCTGCATGTCGAAGACCTCGGTATATTGGAACAGCTGGCCCAAGAGCTGCGCCATGGAGATCTCGCTCGCCGGCCGATCCATGATCGGCTCGCCAATGGCCCGCAGCGCCTGGGCGAACAGCGGCACGGAATGGCGGCGCGGGACGTAGCCGGCCTCGAAATGCACCTCGGCAACGCGGGCATAGTTGCGGGTGATGAAGCCGTGCAGCATCTCGGCGAGAAAGCGCCGCTCCTTCATCCCCAGCCGCCCCATAATGCCGAAATCGACGGCGACGATGCGGCCCTGATCGTCGACGAACAAGTTCCCCGGATGCATGTCGGCATGAAAGAAGCCATCGCGCATGGCGTGGCGCAGGAAGGTCTGCATCAGGCGGGCGCCGAGCGCCTTCAGATCGTGCCCGCGTGCGCGTAAAGCGTCGCGATCGGAGATCGGGGTGCCGTCGATCCATTCCAGCGTCAGCACGCGGCGCGCACTGTGCGTCCAGTCGACCTTGGGCACGCGAAAGCCCTCGTCGGCCTTGGAGTTCTCCGCCATCTCGGACAGCGCCGCCGCCTCCATGCGCAAATCCATCTCGATGGCGACGGACTTGGCCAGTGTGTCCACCACGGCTATGGGCCGCAAGCGGCGCGAAGGCGCGTGCAGCCGCTCGATCATGCGGGCGGCGAAGAAGTAGCTGTCGAGGTCCTGCTTGAAGCGCTGCTCGATGTGGGGCCGGAGCACCTTGACGGCCACCGACCGCAACCCACCGCCGGCCTCGCGGATGGCGGCCTTATGCACTTGCGCGATGGAGGCGGCCGCTACCGGCGGACCGAATTCGGCGAAGAGCTTTTCTATGGGGGCGTCCAGCGCCTCCTCGACGGCTTGCCGCGCCTCGGTTTGCGAGAAAGGGGGCAGGCGGTCCTGCAAGGTGGCAAGGTCGGCGGCGAGCTTGCGGCCGATGATGTCGTCGCGGGTGGCGAGAAACTGCCCGAGCTTGATGTAGGAGGGACCAAGGGAGGTGAGCGCGGTGGAGAGCCGCGCCTCGTTGCCGGTCGGCTCGCCCTGGCCTTGCCCGTTACGGAGCCGCGCGGTCAGGCGCCCGAACAGCTGAAGCGGCGGCGGCAGCGCGATGTCGTCCGGCAGCACGCGCGCGCCGCTCCATGCGATGACGGTGCCGGCATGGGCGAGCCGCACCACATTGGCGATGGCACTCATGGCATCACAGCCGCCAGGCGGAGTGGAGAGCGGCGATGCCGCCCGTCAGGTTGCGATAGCGCACCCGCTCGAAGCCGGCATTCTCGATCAGTCGTGTGAAGGTTTTCTGATCGGGGAAGCGGCGGATGCTCTCGACCAGATAACGATAGGCGTCCGCATCGCCCGCGACAATCGCGCCGAGCGCCGGGATCGCGGTGAGCGAATAGGCGTCGTAGAGCCGGTCGAGCAGCGGCATCTCGACGGCGGAAAACTCAAGGCACAGGAAGCGGCCGCCGGGCTTCAGCACGCGGAAGGCCTCCGCGAGTGCCACCTCCATATGGGTAAAGTTGCGCATGCCGAAGGCGGTGGAATAGGCGTCGAAGCTGCGTGCCGCAAACGGCAGGGCCTCGGCATTGGCGCGCACGAAGCAGAGGCGCTGCTCTCCGCCCGCCCGCTGCCGCCCGGCCTCGATCATCGGGGCGCTGATGTCGCAAATGACGGCGCGGGCGCCCTTCCCGGAGGCTGTAAGCACGCGGCAGGCGATATCGCCGGTGCCGCCGGCCACGTCGAGCAGGGCGTAAGGCGCTGCCCCCTTGGGCGGGGCAAGCCAGGCCACCAGCTCGTCCTTCCACAGCCGGTGAAGGCCTCCCGACATCACGTCGTTCATGAGGTCGTAGCGGCGGGCGACGCGGGCAAAGACGCCGTTGACCAGGCCCTGCTTGGCCCGGGCATCGACGGTGGCAAAGCCGAAGCTCGCCCTCGGCTCGCCTGCGTCCACGCTGTCACGCTCCCGATTCATGCGCGGGACAATAGCGCAAGCCCCGAGATCAGGCTATTGTTGCACTGCAACGGAGGCCGTGCCGCACTGCAGAATGGCGATCATGCATGCCTGAGCTCCCCGAGGTCGAGACGGTCCGGCGCGGATTAGAGCCCGTGCTCGTCGGCAATAGCATCGCCCGCGTCGAGCAGCGGCGCGCGGATTTGCGCTTTCCGCTCCCCAGAGACTTCGCACGGCGGCTGGCGGGTCGGAGGATCGTGAGCCTCGACCGGCGCGCCAAATATCTGTTGGCCCGGCTCGACGATGGCGAGGTGCTGGTGATGCATCTGGGCATGACCGGCCGCCTCAGCATCGATCGGGCCAATGGCGTGAAGCTCGCGCCCGGCACATTCGTGCACGAGCGGACGCAAGCGCCGGCCCCCCATGAGCACATCGTGTTCCACCTGGCCGACGGCACTGCCATCCGCTACAGCGACGCGCGCCGCTTCGGTTCTATGGACCTGATCCAGGCGGACATGCTTCCTCACCACGCCCTGTTCAAGGGCCTGGGCGTCGAGCCGTTAAGGCCTGAGTTCACCCCCGCTTGGCTTGGCGCGCGGCTCGCCGGTAAGAAGGCCCCGATCAAGACGGCGCTCGTCGACCAGCGACTGATCGCGGGGCTGGGCAACATCTATGCCTGCGAGGCGCTCTACCGCGCCAAGCTCTCGCCGCTGCGGCTTGCGGGCACCCTCGCCACCAAGACGGGCAAGCCGACACCGAGGGCCGAAGCGCTGGTTAAGGGCGTCCAGGCGGTGCTCGCCGAGGCGATCGAGGCGGGCGGCTCGACTTTACGCGACTACGCCGGCGCCGATGGCGAGCTCGGCCGCTTCCAGCATCGCTTCAAGGTCTATGGCCGCGAGGGCAAGCCCTGCCCGCGCAAAGGGTGCGGCGGCACCGTGTGCCGCATCGTGCAGAGCGGCCGCTCCACCTGCTACTGCCCAACCTGTCAACGATAAGGGAACCCGACCACCATGTTCGCCAATGAACTCAGCAGGGAACAAGAAACGATCTCAAGACTCCCGTCCTACGAGACGATCCTCGTCACCACCAAGGGCAAGGTCGGGGTGATCACGCTCAACCGCCCGCACGCGCTGAACGCGCTGAACACGCTGCTCATCTCCGAGCTCAACCGCGCGCTTGACGCCTTCGAGGCCGATCCTTCCATCGGCTGCATCGTCATCACCGGCAGCGACAAGGCGTTCGCCGCTGGCGTCGACATCAAGGAGATGCAGGCCAAGACCTTCGTCGAGGCTTATGGCGGCGATTTCCTCGCGCCGTTCGACCGGCTAGGGCACTGCCGCAAGCCGGTGATCGCGGCGGTCGCGGGCTATGCGCTGGGCGGCGGCTGCGAGCTCGCCATGAGCTGCGATATCATCTTGGTGGCTGACAACGCGGTGTTCGGCCAGCCCGAGATCACACTTGGCATCATGCCGGGGGCCGGCGGCACGCAGCGGCTGACCCGCGCCGTGGGCAAGGCCAAGGCCATGGAGCTTTGCCTCACGGGAAGGCGCATGGACGCCGAGGAAGCCGAGCGGTCGGGGCTGGTGAGCCGGATCGTGCCGGTCGCGGAGCTGCTCGATGAGGCAATAAAGGTTGCCACCAAGATCGCGGGCCTGTCGCAGCACGCGCTGATGATGATCAAAGAGGCGATCAACCGGGGCTTCGCCACCACGCTCGCGGAAGGCTCGCGATTTGAGCGGAGCCAGTTCTATTCGCTGTTCGCCACCGAGGACCAAAAGGAGGGCATGGCCGCCTTCATCGAGAAGCGCCCGCCAATGTTCAAAAATAAGTAGTCACATCACACCCGATAGAAGTCACGGTACCAGGCGACGAAGCGCTCGATCCCGAGGGCCAAGGGCGTGGACGGCTCAAAGCCGGTGGCGGCCTTCAACGCCTCCACATCGGCATAGGTCTCCGGCACGTCGCCCGGCTGGGCCGGCAGCATCTGCAGCTTGGCCTTACGGCCCAAGGCCTTCTCGATCAAGGCGATGTAGTCGAGCAGCGCGACGGGGCTGTGGTTGCCGATGTTGTAGAGCCGGTAGGGCGCCGAGGAGGTGGCCGGGTCCGGCGCGTCGGCTCGCCAGTCAGGATCAGGGGTGGCGATCTTATCGAGCGTCCGCACCACCCCTTCCACCACGTCGTCGACATAGGTGAAGTCGCGGGCGTGATGGCCATGGCTGAACACCTCGATCGGCCGGCCTTCAAGGATCGCCCGCGTGAACAGGAACAGCGACATGTCCGGCCGGCCCCACGGCCCATAGACGGTAAAGAATCTGAGGCCCGTGACCGGCAGACCGAAGAGATGGGCGTAGGAATGGGCCATCAGCTCGTTCGCCTTCTTGGTCGCGCCATAGAGGCTCACCGGATGATCGACATTGTCGCTGACGCTGAAGGGTAGCTTCTCGTTCGCCCCATAGACCGAGCTCGACGAGGCGTAGACGAGATGCTCGACGTGCGTGTGGCGGCAGCCTTCCAGTACGTTCAGGAAGCCTTCGATATTGGACCCGATATAGGCGTGGGGGTGGTCGAGCGAGTAGCGGACGCCCGCCTGCGCGGCAAGATGCACCACGCGGGAGGGGCGCTCGGTGGCGAAGGTGGCCTCCACCGCCACTCGATCGGAAAGATCGGCCTTGATGAAGTGAAATCCGTTGTGGGGCTCGAGCCGCTTAAGGCGCGCCTCCTTCAGCGACACGTCGTAATAGGGGCTGAGATTGTCGAAGCCGATGACCTCGTCGCCCCGATCGAGCAGGCGGACCGCTACGTGATAGCCGATGAAGCCCGCGGCTCCGGTGAGAAGGATACGCATTTCGATGCTTGCTTTCGCCTCGCGCCAGCGCTTCTAACGAAGCGCGCCAGAGAAGCCATCAGCGTGGTGAACTGTCAATCGCGCGGAAAAGCGCGTGAGGGTTTAAAGCAGGCAATGCCCTTCGACCTGGCGTTCATGCGGTTGACGCCTCGAAGGGTGCTCGGTATAGAGCCCTTCACATCATTCACTTACCTTGCACGGCGCCGTTGCCCGTCTTGCCGGCGAGGACGACGCCAAAGGATCAGGCCATGGCCAACACCAGATCGGCGAAGAAAGCCGTTCGTCAAACACTGCGCCGCACCGAAGCCAACAAAGCGCGGCGGAGCCGCATGCGCACGTCCGTGCGCAAGGTGGAGGAGGCGATCGCCTCCGGCGACAAGGACGCGGCGCGCACGGCCTTGAAGGAGGCCCAGCCGGTCATCGTGCGCACGGCGCAAAAGGGCATGGTCCATCGCAAGACCGCCTCGCGCAAAGTCTCGCGCCTGGCCAAGCGCGTCGGCGCCATGGGAAGCGCTTGAGAAGCGCTTTCGCCTCAGGTTAAATCGCAACAGCTCTCTAGCCTTTTGTGGGCGCATGATGTCTTCGGAAGGCCAGGTTCCGGATCATGCTCTTTTTTTACGCATGATCTTTTGGCGAAAACCGGTTTGCACTTTTCCGGATCAAGCTTTTGTTGGCCAAAAAATGTCGCGCCTGTTGCTGGAAAGTGACAGCCGCATGACGCAGTACCGCTGGCGCGCCCGCACCTGCATGTCAATTCGATGAATATTCAACCTCTTGGCTTTGACCTTTGCCCGGGACCTTGAGCCAGCATCCGTGTTGCCGAGGCTCTCGAAAAAAAATCTGCAACGGAAACGTCATGCAGGGGCTTGGAAAAGCGCGTCCTGCACCCACCCCGCCCCGCGGATTCACCCTTGCGCGACAGGGTGTTGTGACGCGTCGGTTAATGCTGCGTAACCGTGGATTTCCGGCAGAATCGGTCACGGCGGCTGGCTTGATCAGGCCTCTCCCCGTGTGTATAGTCCAATTATCCAAACGGGGCCGTTCCCCTCCTTACAATTAAGTTCTTGTGCCTGGCCGCTTCCAGGAAAGGCTTCTTTTGTCTTCGTTGTAGGGGACGTGGGTATTTTGTGGACAGTTAGGGCGTAGGCTGTAGGTGGTCGTGTCTTCTATTGGCGCGTATCCACCAGATATAGTGGCCAGCACAAAATTTGTACTTGCTGCGTGCTCTGGACAGGGAGGAATTGTCGTTTGAGCGCAGGCGACGGCGATAGAGCGGTCGACGATGTCGATGTGGAGACGGCTTGGCAAGGATTGAGCGCTAGCCCGAGATCCCAGCTCGTCGATGTTCGCACGCGCGCCGAATGGACCTATGTCGGGACCCCCGACCTCGGGCCCATCGGCAAGCGGGCCGTGCTTGTCGAATGGCAGACCTTTCCCGACCAGACCGTCGATCCGCGCTTTGCCGAGCGGCTCGCCGGTGAGCTCAAGGCGCTTGGCGTGCAGCCGGAGGACGACCTTTTCTTTATTTGCCGTTCGGGAAGCCGGAGCCTGGCAGCGGCCAAGGCAATGGCGGCGGCGGGTTACACCACCTGTCACAATGTCGCCGGCGGTTTCGAAGGACCGCTCGACGAGGACAGGCATCGGGGCTCCGCCGGAGGTTGGAAGGCGGTCGGTCTTCCCTGGTTGCAAAGCTAGGAAGGACGATCAAGACCGGCCGTGGGGACAGGAATGGCCGTCCGCGTCGGCCAATGTCGCCTGCTCATGTGATGAGGCGTGCAGTGCGTAACGGCGCGAACGTGACGAATGGGAAAGAGCAAGAACCGTGGCACAGCAAGAGCAGTGCGCGCCGGGCGATGCCTGGGCGCGGATCAAGAGCCGGCTACGCGGGGAGCTGGGCGAGGACGTTTTCGCGAGCTGGTTCAGGGGGGTGGAGCTTGAGCGCGTGGACGAGGAGGTCGTCCACCTCACCGTGGCGACCCGCTTCCTCAGGAATTGGCTGCGAGCACATTATTATGACTTCGTGCTGAGGCTCGCCCGCGCCGAATGGGAAGTCGTCGAGCGCGTCGAATTCAGGGTGAGGCAGCCGCATTTCGGTATCGAGGCGCCTAAGGAAGCGGCGGCGCGGCTGCGCCGGGCGCCGATGCCCACCGCGGTCGAGGTTGCGCCGCTGCCGATGCCGCTGCGCACCGTTTATGAAGGCTTCGAGGGCTCGCCGCTCGACCCGCGGCTCTCCTTCGCCACCTTCGTGATCGGCGCCTCGAACCGGCTGGCGCATGCGGCGGCGCAGGAGGTGGCAGTCGCCTTCTCCAGCCCGCAACAGCTGTTCAACCCGCTCTTCGTCCACGGCAATGTGGGCTTGGGCAAGACGCATCTCTTGCATGCCATCTCCTGGGACGTGAAGCAGCGGCGCCCCGAGGCGCAGGTGCTCTACCTCACCGCGGAGCGGTTCATGTCAGGCTTCGTGCAGGCCTTACGCGCCCGCGACGCGCTGGCCTTCAAGGAGAAGCTGCGCAAGATCGACATTCTCCTGATCGACGACATGGAGTTCCTGCAAGGCCCGACCATCCAGCAGGAGTTCTGCCACACGCTGAACTCGCTCATCGACGGCGGCCGCCAGGTGGTCGTGGCCGCCGACCGGGCGCCGACCCAGCTCGACAAGCTCGACATGCGCATGCGGTCGCGCCTGGGCGGCGGGCTGGTGGCCGATATCGGACCCATGGACTACGATCTCCGGCACAAGATCCTCGCCAAACGCTCGACCGAGGCCTGCGCCGAGACAAGGGGGCTCGCCATCTCCGATACGGTGATTGCGTTCCTCTCCGAGCGCTTGACGGAAAGCGGCCGCGAGCTCGAAGGCGCCATCCATCGCCTGCGCGCGAGCTTCCAGCTCACCGACGAGCCGGTGACCATCGAGGTCGCCGAGCAGATCGTGCGCGACCTGATGCGTGGGGTAGAACCGAGGCGCGTGCGCATCGACGACATCCTGCGCACGGTGTCCAAGCATTATGGCGTCAACCGCGGAGACCTGTTGTCGGGGCGGCGCAACCGCTCCATCGTACGCCCGAGGCAGATCGGCATGTATCTCGCCAAGCTCTTGACGTCACGCTCGCTGCCGGAGATCGGGCGACGGTTCGGCAACCGGGATCACACCACGGTGCTGCATGCCATCCGCAAGATCGAGCAGCTGATGAACGACGACGATCAGCTGCGCGAGGAGATCGAGCTCTTGAAGCGGCTCTTACGGGACTAAGGGGGCCACGGAAGGGGCTCGGTTGGCCCCTTCTCCTCCCCTGCCCGCTCTTGCAAATTGCCCACTCAAGCGGCAAGGTCTGATACGAGGTCTTCGCTTTCCATCGCGCTCTCTTGCCGGGTTTTTACCGGAGCTTCTGCCGCTTCGGCCCGGGGCCCGGGCGAACCCCTAGAAACGCGCCAACGCAGGTATCGATCAGCGCATGCGGTTGACCATCGACAAGCCAAGCCTTGCCAAGGCGCTCGCCCACGTGGCGAGCGTGGTCGAGCGGCGCAACACCATTCCCATCCTGTCCAACGTGCTGCTCGCCGCGGGGGACAATGAGCTCCGGCTTACCGCCACCGATCTCGACATGGAGTTGGTGGAGACGGTCCCGGCCCGCACCAAGGGGGAAGGGTCGACCACCGTGCCGGCCCATATGTTTCACGACATCGTGCGCAAATTGCCGGAAGGCACCGACATCGAGCTGACCCGCGACGGGGACGAGGGACGGCTCGTCATCAGTTGCGGCCCCGCCCGCTTCTCCTTGCAGACGCTGCCCGCCGACGACTTCCCATCCTTGAGCGTCGACGATCTCGGCCATGCCTTTACCCTTACCGCGGCCGAGCTGAAGCGCCTCATCGACAAGACGCGGTTTGCCATCTCGACCGAGGAGACGCG
>PLBV01000105.1 GCA_003135455.1 Hyphomicrobiales bacterium
GCTGGAGACCGAGATTTCGGGGATTCTCGATTGGGTCGCCCAACTCGACGAGATCGACACAAAAGGGGTGGAGCCGATGACCCGCGTCGTGGCCATGACCATGAAGCAGCGGAAAGACGAGGTGACCGACGGCGGCTATGCCGATGACATCCTCAAGAATGCGCCTGCCGTTGATGACCATTATTTCGTCGTTCCCAAGATCGTCGAATAGGAGAGCCGTCATGCGTCGCATCGTACTTGGCATGTTGGGATTTTGGCTGGGAAGCGTGAGTGTTGCCGCGGCGCAAGGGCTGCCGGAGGGGACCTACGCCTCGACGAAAGAGGGGTGCACCAAGCTGGAAGCAAAGAAGACGACCGAGCTCGGCGACGACTTCGATTTTTATGTGCTCACCAGCAAGGGATTGACCGGCTACCAGCAGGCCTGCGACTTCGTCAACGTGTTCGCGCGCAACGCCACGAGCTGGGTTGCTACCGCCTTTTGCGATGAGCAGGGCTATACCTATCCCGACCTGTTCGCCATCGCCCAGAAGGACGGAGGGAAGCTCGCCGTCACGCGGCTCACCGACCTGACCCAGCAGGGCTCACCTGAATCGTCGTCGGATTCCGAGGCCTCGGACCAGTCCGACCAGGGTGGGGCCGCGGGTGACGCAGGCGCCGCCAAGACGCCTTCGACCGACGCAGGCGCCGGCAAGACTCCTTCGCCTGACGCAGGCGCTGCCAAGACTCCTTCGACCGACGCGGGCGTCGGGAGCGAGGACCAGGCGGCGGACCAGGTCAGCGCGTATCTCAAGTGCCAGAACGTCAAGCAGTAGATCCTTGACCGAGCTCACCGACCTTTCCATCGCCGAGGCCCGCGAGGGGCTAAAGCGCAAGGACTTCTCGGCGACCGAGCTAGCTCGCGCGCATCTCGCCGCCATCGAGGTGGCGAACTCCGCGCTCAACGCCTATGTGCTGCCGACGCCCGAGCGCGCGCTCGCCATGGCGAAAGCGAGCGACGCCCGCATCATGACGGGCGAGGCGGGGCCGCTGGAAGGCATTCCGCTCGGCATCAAGGACCTCTTCGCCACCAAGGGGGTGCGCACCACCGCCTGCTCGCACATCCTGCACGGCTTCACGCCTCCTTACGAGTCGACGGTGACCGCCAATCTCTGGGCGGCGGGTGCGGTGATGCTCGGCAAGCTCAACAATGACGAGTTCGCCATGGGCTCGTCCAATGAGACGAGCTTCTACGGCCCGGTGGTCAATCCCTGGCGGCGCAAGGGCTCTAGTGCCCAGCTCGTTCCCGGCGGCTCGTCCGGCGGCTCATCGGCGGCGGTGGCGGCACGCCTGTGCATGGGTGCGACGGCGACCGACACGGGAGGCTCGATCCGCCAGCCGGCGGCCGTGACCGGCACCGTCGGCATCAAGCCAACTTACGGCCGCTGCTCACGCTGGGGAATCGTGGCCTTTGCCTCTTCCCTCGATCAGGCCGGTCCGATCGCGCGCACCGTGCGCGACACAGCACTTCTGCTCGGAGCCATGGCGAGCCACGACCCCAAGGACACGACGAGCGTGGATGCGCCCGTGCCCGACTACGCAGCGGCGGTGGACAAGGGCGTGAAGGGGCTCACCGTCGGTATCCCGGCGGAGTATCGCGTGGCCGGCATGGCGCCCGAGATCGAGGCCTTGTGGCAGCAGGGTGTCGCGTGGCTTAAAGGGGCCGGCGCCAAGATCAAAGAGGTGAGCCTGCCGCACACCAAATATGCGCTGCCCGCTTATTATATTGTGGCGCCGGCGGAGGCCTCGTCCAACCTCGCCCGCTATGACGGCGTGCGCTACGGCCTGCGCGAGAAGGGCCACGACGTGACCTCCATGTATGAGAACACGAGGCGCGAGGGCTTCGGCCAAGAGGTCAAGCGGCGCATCCTGATTGGCACCTATGTGCTGTCGGCCGGCTACTACGACGCCTATTATCTGAAGGCGCAGAAGCTCCGCACGCTGATTAAGGCCGACTTCGATCAGGCCTTTGAGGAGGTCGATGTGATGCTGACGCCGACTACCCCTGGGCCTGCCTTCGCCATCGGCGAGAAGTCGGGCGATCCGGTGGAGATGTATCTGAACGACATCTTCACGGTGACGGTGAACATGGCGGGGCTGCCGGGCCTTTCGGTGCCCGCTGGACTGTCGTCGGAGGGCACGCCGCTGGGGCTCCAGCTCATCGGCCGGCCGTTCGACGAGGAGACGCTGTTCCGCACCGCGCGGGTGATCGAGGAGGCCGCGGGGCCTTTGGCCAAACCGCAAGACTGGTGGAGCAAGGCGGCATGAGCAAGGTCCCGATCAGTCCGGCCCGTCTGACAGTTTCGTCGGGCAGCGCTTACGAGCCGATCATCGGCTTCTCCCGCGCCGTCCGGATCGGCAATATCATTGCCGTCGGCGGCACCACCGCAGGCTCCGGGGGCAAGATGGTAGGCGCGGGCGACCCCGCGGCGCAGACGCGCGCGTGTCTGGAGATTATCGTCAAGGCGCTAGCGGATGCTGGCTCGAAACTCGAGCATGTCATCCGCACCCGGATATATCTCGTCGACATCGCCCATTGGGAAGCGGTCGGCCGCGTGCATGGCGAAATGTTCAAGGACATCCGGCCGGCGTGCTCGATCCTGCAGGTATCGCGCTTCATCGATCCTGACTGGCTCGTCGAGATCGAGGCCGATGCGGTCGTGCCGGACTTCCCTGCGTGAAGGAAAGAGCCATTTCGCCACGGCGGGCCAAGGACTGCACGAGCATGGAGGAAGTGCGCGCCGAGATCGATCGCATCGATAGGGAGCTTGTCGATCGCATCGGCGAGCGCTTCACCTATGTCGATCGCGCCTGGCAGCTCAAGAACTCGCCCGCCGAAGCCCGCGTGCCCTGGCGCATCCAGCAGGTGATCGACAAGGTCAAGGCGCGGGCGGCGGAGAAGCGTTTGCCGCCCGAGCTGGTCGAGGCGCTGTGGCGGCAGATGATCGGCTGGTTCATCCAATATGAGGAGGAGAAGCTCCGCCAAGCGGAGCCGGAGGAGTGACCGCCGCATTGCCCATGGACGCGAAGACCGAAAAGACCAACCTGATCGAAGGCGAGACCGGCCCCTGGGAGGTGGTGATCGGTATGGAGGCGCATGCCCAAATCACCTCCAAGTCGAAGCTGTTCTCCGGCGCCTCGACCGCGTTTGGCGGCGAGCCCAACTCCCATGTGAGCTTGGTCGACGCCGCCATGCCCGGCATGCTGCCGGTCATCAACGCCGAATGCATCGCCCAAGCCATCCGCACCGGGCTCGGGCTCAAGGCCAAGATCAATCTCAGATCGGTGTTCGACCGCAAAAACTACTTCTATCCCGACCTGCCGCAGGGCTATCAGATCAGCCAATATAAGAGCCCGATCGTGGGCGAGGGCGAGGTCATTGTCGACCTCTTGAGCGGCGAGCGGGTCACGGTCGGCATCGAGCGGCTGCATCTGGAGCAGGACGCCGGCAAAAGCCTGCACGACCAGCACCCGAAATATTCCTTTGTGGACCTCAACCGCTCCGGCGTGGCGCTGATGGAGATCGTGTCGAGGCCCGATTTGCGCTCGGCCGAACAGGCACGCGCCTATCTCACCAAGCTCCGCATCATCATGCGCTATCTCGGCACCTGCGACGGCAATATGGATGAAGGCTCGCTGCGCGCCGACGTCAATGTGTCGGTGCGGAAGCCTGGTACTGCGCTCGGCACCCGCTGCGAGATCAAGAACGTCAACTCCATCCGCTTCATCGGCCACGCCATCGAGCATGAGGCGCGCCGGCAGATCGAGATCCTGGAGGAGGGGGGCGTGATCCACCAGGAGACGCGGCTGTTCGATGCGCGGACCGGCGAGACACGGGCGATGCGCTCCAAGGAAGAGGCGCATGACTACCGCTACTTCCCCGACCCCGATCTGTTGCCGCTCGAGATCAGCCAAGACTATGTGGACGCGCTGGCAAAGGATCTGCCGGAGCTTCCCGATGCCAAACGCGCGCGCTTCATCAAGGACCATGGCTTGTCGGCTTACGACGCCGACGTGCTGGTCGCCGAGCGGGAGGCCGCCGACTATTTCGAGGCGGTGGCACGCGGCCGGGATGCCAAGCAGGCCGCCAACTGGGTGATCAACGAGCTGTTCGGCAGGCTGAACAAGGAGGCCAAGAGCATCGCCGAAAGCCCCGTCTCGGCGGATCAGCTCGGCGGCATTGTCGACCTGATCAAGGGGGGCACCATCTCCGGCAAGATCGCCAAGGACGTGTTCGACATCGTCTTCGTTGAGGGGGGCGACCCGCGCGCCATCGTGCAGGCACGCGGGCTTACGCAAGTCACCGATCTCGGTGCGATCGAACAAGCGGTCGATGCGGTCATCGCCGCCAATCCCGACAAGGTGGAGCAGGTCAAGGTCAAGCCCTCGATGCTGGGCTGGTTTGTGGGTCAGGTGATGAAGACGACGGGCGGCAAAGCGAGCCCGCAAGCGGTGAATGAGCTCTTGAAGGCAAAGCTCGGGATCGAATGAGTAACAAGACATGACACACGCGATCCGCGTCCATCGCTATGGCGGGCCCGAGGTTCTGCAATCGGAGGAGGTCGAGGTCGGCGATCCGGGCCCCGGCCAGGTGCGTATCCGCCAGACGGCGGTCGGCCTCAACTACATCGACATCTATGTGCGCACGGGCCTCTACCCGCAGCCCTCGCTTCCCTTTGTGCCGGGCCAGGAGGGTGCGGGCGTGGTCACGGCGGTCGGCGATGGTGTGCGCGACCTGAAAGTGGGCAAGCGTGTCGCTTATGCCGGTCCGATCGGCGCCTATGCCGAGGAGCGCCTCATCGCGGCGGACCGCGTCGTGAAACTCCCCAACGGTATCGAGGACCGCGTCGCCGCCTGCATCATGCTCAAGGGCATGACCGCGCAATATCTCTTGCGCCGGACCTACAAAGTGGGCCCAGGGACGACGCTCCTGTTCCATGCCGCGGCGGGCGGCCTCGGCCTGATCGCCTGCCAGTGGGCCGCCTCACTCGGCGCCACGGTGATCGGCACGGTCGGCTCCGCCGGCAAGGCGCTGATTGCGCGCGCCCATGGCTGCGCCCATGTGATCAACTACCGCGAGGAAGACTTCGTCACCATGGTGAAGGCCTTGACCGACGGCAAAGGCGTCGACGTGGTCTACGACTCGATCGGCAAGGACACCTTCCCCGGCTCGCTCGATTGCCTGAAGCCGCTCGGGCTTTGGGTCAGCTTCGGCCAGGCGTCGGGGCCAGTGCCGGATTTCAAGATCAATCTCTTGTCGCAGAAGGGCTCGCTCTTCGCGACCCGACCGTCGCTCGGCAACTACACCGCGACGCGCAAGGATCTGGTGGAGACCGCCAACGACCTGTTCGACGTGGTGGGAAGCGGCAAGGTGAAGGTCGCCGTCAACCAGACCTATCCTCTCGCCGACGCGGCGAAGGCGCACCAGGATCTGGAGGCCCGGCATACCACGGGCTCGACGCTGTTGTTGCCTTGAGCTTCGCCCATCTGTCGGGAGGGAGTTGGGCGCGGATGGTGGCGATGATCGATCTTCGGGCCGCCGCCGCGATAGGCGGACATAACGGGCAGAGCGTGGCGGCTCGCTGGCGGGGTCCTCCGACGAAAACCATTCGTGGTTAGCAGCCGGTCACTACGATTGGTCAAGGAATCATTGCCAGCCCCAGAGGTTAACCAATGAGTGGCGGAAAGCCGACGCATGTAAACCAATCTTACTAAACGTTATAGTCTCAGTGATTTTGCGTTAATCACGACGCTTCAGAAGTTGTTGAAGGTGCTCTCGCATGATCAGCCCCATCAGAGGGCAACACAAAACCCAGGATGCGCATACGAATACGGGATTATTCGACAGCCACTGGAATGAGTGATAAAAAGGGGCATGTGAGATGGCACGGATGGACATTTCGTCGGAAAAGGCCGAGCTGGCCGCACAGACAGGTGCGCCGGATGCACTTTTCGAGCTCGGGATGCTTTATGCGACCGGCCGGGATGTGGCGCCTGATCTTGTGGTGGCGCACAAATGGTTCAACCTCGCAGCCATGCGGGGGAACAGGGTAGCATTGACCCATCGCATGGAACTCTCCCGCGAGATGTCGGCGGCACAGGTCGCCGAGGCACAGAGGCTGGCGCGCGAGTGGATCGTGACCCATTAGCTTCAAGCACGACGTACAGGGATGATCCTCAGCGGGGCGGCGGGCTAGCGCTATCGCGTCAGGTTGAATCGCGACAGCTCTCTAGCCTTTTTTGACGCATGATCCTTTTGGAAAACCGGTTCCCACTTTTCCGGATCATGCTTTTGTTGACGCATGATCTTTTTGCGAAAACCGGCTTCCACTTTTCTAAGATCATGCTTGAACGCGGCGCCTCAGTCGTTCGCGTCGCCGCTGCAGTTGCGGAACAGCGAGCGGAAGCAGCGATAGCTGGTGCGTGCGAAATCACCGACGGCGGATCCGGCGTTCTGCGCCGCCTGTCTCACCCGGCTTCTCGACTCCCGTGGCGGGCTTGCGGTCTCGGGTGGCAGGCTTGCGGTCTCGACCGGCGCTGCCGGTGTGTGGGCCAGGGGCAGGGGGGCTCGTGATTGGGCAGTTGCCTGTGGCGTGGCGGTCGGGCCGTCCGGCGCCACGGATTGTTGCGGCGCGGGCGCGCTGCCAAAGGCAGAGCGCCAGCGCTGACGCGAGGCGCTCACGGCCCGGCCGGTAAGCTCCGCCATGGTTTTGGGCGCGTAGCCCTTCGGCTTGGCGAAGGCCTCGTTGTCGCGGGCCACCCGATCCATCAGCTTCTTCACCCGCGGGTTCTGGGCAACCTCACTTGGGAGGGACGGGCCGTCATAGCTATAGACCTTCGCCAGCCCATTGCAGTTCTCGACCTTGCCGCTCGCCGAGCAGGAGGCGTGGTTGCCTTCCTTGGCGGTGCGCACGACACAATAAAGCTTGAACGCGTCGTTCTGGCGTGAGCCTTCGCCAGTCACGTGGCAGAGATAGGTCTGGTCGGGATTGGTGCAGGTGACACAATAGGTGGCCCCTCCCGCTCTTGCCGAGGGCGCGAGCAGCAAAGCAAGGAGCAAAGCGGCAAGAGCCGCCGCTGCCGAAGTCGTCAGGCGCAGAGCCGAAAGCATAGCGCGCGCACGAATCCCTCTTATTGTCCCAACCGCTCGACAGCCTAGCACAGAACGCCCTAATCCAGGCCATTAGGGCATTGGGCAAGCTCAAAATTATGGCAGCCGCGCCGAGGCCGCGTATGGCCGCCGAACGGTTCTGATGCGGATCTTTTGGGGGCCCGTCTTGCCGCGCAAANNAAGGCGGCGGTTTGCTAAACCGAATCTGGTCGTGACGTGCTGTCCCAACGAGTCCCGCTGAGTATGGGTTTCTGCGATTTCCTTACCTCGGCTCGGCCGGGTGATACCGCGCTTACCGTCATCGTCCCGTGCTGTTCGGTGCCAATTCGGGTGCCAGAAAAATGCCGTGCGATAGCCCGTTTTTCTCGTCAGATCGGTGGGACGACGAAATCGTCGTCACGATGCCGGGCACGAGCTACACCGTGACCTATTAAATCAACATGCCCACGCACTGTGAAGCGACGCCGGTGCACTGAACGGGGTGCAGCCATCTCGATGGTTGCGCAGCGCAGTTGGCGTCGCTCATATCTTCTATTTTCGAAGCACGATTGTGCGAAAAGGCGCACCATGCCTAGCCCACGCGCCGCCACAGGCTCGTTCTACTTAC
>PLBV01000052.1:0-26963 GCA_003135455.1 Hyphomicrobiales bacterium
TTGATGCCGAGGTCCTCGGAGATGAGCTCACCACGGGTAAGCACGGCGATATCCTGCAGCATCGCCTTGCGGCGGTCTCCGAAGCCCGGCGCCTTGACGGCCGCGACCTTCAGCCCGCCGCGCAGCTTGTTGACCACCAGCGTGGCAAGCGCCTCACCCTCGACGTCCTCGGCGATGATGAGCAGGGGACGGCCCGACTGCACCACCAATTCAAGCAGCGGCAACAGCGCCTGCAGGCCGGAGAGCTTCTTCTCGTAGATGAGGATGTGGGGGTCCTCGAGCTCGGCCACCATCTTCTCGGCATTGGTGATGAAGTAGGGCGAGATATAGCCGCGATCGAACTGCATGCCCTCGACCACTTCGAGCTCGGTCTCGAAGCTCTTCGCCTCCTCCACCGTGATCACGCCCTCATTGCCGACCTTCTGCATGGCCTTGGCGATCATGTCGCCGATCGCCTTCTCGCCGTTCGCGGCGACCGTGCCGACCTGGGCGATCTCATCCGACGACTTGACCTTCTTAGCCTGCTGCGCAATGTCCTTCACGACCTCGGCTACTGCCAGATCGATGCCGCGCTTCAGGTCCATCGGATTCATGCCGGCCGCCAGCAGCTTGACCCCTTCCTTCACGATCGCCTGAGCCAGCACTGTCGCGGTGGTGGTCCCATCTCCGGCGATGTCGCTAGTTTTCGACGCCACTTCGCGCACCATTTGCGCACCCATATTCTCGAACTTATCCTCGAGCTCGATCTCCTTGGCGACGGTGACGCCGTCCTTGGTGATGCGCGGTGCGCCGTAGCTCTTGTCGATGACAACATTGCGGCCTTTGGGCCCGAGCGTCACCCTGACAGCGTTGGCGAGAATATCGACACCGCGAAGCATCTTATCGCGCGCGTCGGTGGAAAATCTGACGTCCTTGGCAGCCATTCTGGTTCTCCTAAATTGAACTGATGAAGGCTAGCGCAAGCCTATGCGGCCTTCCTGCTGGCCTTGGCGCCTTCGAGCACCCCCATGACGTCGGACTCCTTCATGATGAGGAGTTCTTCGCCATCGATCTTCACTTCCGTGCCTGACCACTTGCCGAACAACACTCGATCACCCGCCTTGAGATCGCTAGGGATGAGCTTGCCGGCTTCGTCGCGTGCGCCAGGACCGACGGCGACAACCTCGCCTTCCTGCGGCTTTTCCTTGGCGGTGTCGGGAATGATGATCCCGCCCTTAGTCTTCTCTTCGCCTTCAAGGCGGCGAATAACGACGCGGTCATGTAGAGGTTTGAATTTCATGGGAGCTCTCTCTCGGGATTGTGCGCTCGGGATTCGATGGCTTTTGGCACTCATAGAAGAAGAGTGCTAGGCCCTATAGCACGGCGCGCGCGAGCGTGAAAGCCGGCTGCACGCCGGCTGCAGTCTCCTGCCTCACCTCCGGTTCACGGGATTCCTCTGGAGTACGCCGGAGTGCAACTTATTGAAATTTTCCCGGCCCGCTCGAGGCGCGGATTCCCGTCTACCGGAGTGGATTCCGGCGTAATAGCGCTTACTGCAGAAGCGCCGCGATGTACCCCTTCGTAATGCGGGAGTCGGGGGTTCGAATCCCTCCTGCGGCACCACCATCGCGCTAGACCGCTATCGCGTCAGGTTGAATCGCGAGAGCGCGTCTCACCTTTTGTTTGAGCATGATCTTTTCGGAAAACCGGTTCCCACTTTTCCGGATCATGCTCTAAGACCCCGGGGGCCGCCCGGCGCGTGACAATAACTATCTTCACTGGAACCCGACCGGATCAATTATGCCACCGGGGCATCCCGGATCGGTCGCGGCTGATGCCTTGACGAGGTCGGCGAGCGTATGGCCCGCGCTTGGCTGGGCGCCCAGACCGATAGTGATCTCGGTGATAAGGCGCCGGGACCCGTCCCGTTTGCACGAAAGCCGAACGCGATCCCCGGCGCCCGCACCGAACGCTTTGTCGAAGGCCCCCCTTACGGCACCAGCCGTTATCTCCTGACCGATATTGGCCGCGAACAACGCCTGAACGGCTGAGCCGTTAACCTCATCGAGGAGAGACAGGGCCTCGCGGAAATAGGTCTCAGCTTCGCCCCCGTCATAGCAGGTGCCATGCCTGATCCATTCATGGCGCTCAAGGAACGACTGCGTGCCAGGCATGGCGACGACAAGGCGCGCCCGCATATCTGCGCCGAGATCGACTTGGGGGAGCGCCTGCCAATCACCTTTCCTATCGGTGTCGATCAGAGCTTGGCTCACGCTGCAATACTGCTTTCGGCGCGGCTGTGGCCAAAGGCCGTGCAGCGCGAAATGGGTGGCGTCAAAGCGACCTAAGCTCTGGCTCGCGCATTCAGACTTATCGGCGTGGCCCTCACAGAAACCTGGCTCCCAGCCGAGAGATAGAATGACCTCAGCGGAGTGTCCGCCAGAAGACCCGCTGCCGGCGCGCGGGTTCTGCCAACCGCCGCTCGCTCCCTCGTCTTTGTAGCTCCCACAATCGACGCTTACCCAACGCTCGGATGGCGCAGCACCTTCGATGCGAACGCGGTAATGGCTCGGCTCCGGCGCGTTCTTTGCCAGCAGCGGATAGGAATGGCCGGCCTCGATTTTGACATCGCCCGGGTTGGTTGCCTTCCTGAACGACTGAAATGCCGGACAGTCTTTGGTCGCCAGGAACGAGCCGCGCACTGCTATTTCGGCCGACGCTCCGCACGCCGATGCAGTGAGCCATCCAGCCGCTGCAACCATCGCCAAGACTGTCCGCAAGATTATGGCGTACCGAGCTAAGATCATGCTGGTCATGGAGGCGTGGTGCGATTGGCACGGGCTTCCTCGTCGGGTTCGAACTCCGCATCTCGCTCCTTGATGCATTGGCAATTGCATGGGGTAGTTCCTCCGGCTTTGTATTGTCCCCCTATTCGACATGGCCAACGATTGCTTGTCCGCCTTGATGCCGGCCGAAGGACAAAGTACGTGCTTAGCTCACAAGTCATTCTTTGCTAACTTAGCTGCCAGGCCAGCTACAGCTAGCGCTAGGCGCGCGCGCGTGCGGGATTGCCCAGGGCCGTTGCTCCTGCTGGAACATTGCGGGTGACAACGCTTCCCGCTCCGACGACCGCATCGTCGCCTATGGTCACGCCCGGAAGGATGATCGAACCTCCTCCGACCCAGACATTGCGACCAACCGTGACTGGTCTACCAAACCCCAATCCGGTTCGACGTTCCGCCGGATCGCGAGGGTGATCTGCCGTGTAGATTTGGACAGCCGGGCCGATCTGCGTTCCCGCGCCGATCTCGACTCGAGCGACGTCGAGAATCACGCAATTGAAGTTGAGAAACACGTTTTCGCCGAGGTGGATATTGTAGCCATAGTCGCAATGGAAGGGCGGCTGGATCACAGATCCCTGGCCGGCGGCGGCTAATTGCTCACGGAGAAGGACGTGCCTGGCGCTCCCCGACGAACCGAGCGACGCGTTGTACCGGACCAGCCACGCCTGTGCCGCCCGCTGGTCTGCTTGAAGCTCAGGGTCACCGGCATCGTACAGCTCACCAGCCAGCATCTTCTGCTTCTCGCTGCGATCCCCGCTCGTTGCCATGCTGACCGCTCCTCCGATCGCGCTTATACCTGCGCCAAAAATGAACCATGTCGGATTGAAGGATCGTTGGACCAGCTGTAGGACCTCGCGGACTCAGTCTTTATGCGGCAGTTCCTTGTCGAGCGCTCTTGCCGCGGCTGCGCGATGGGTGGGAGCAATATGCGAGGAGACGAGCCCAAACACGGCAGCGAGCACGGCTGCGTCGTCGGTGAAGCCAAGTCCAGGTATCATGTCGGGAATGAGATCGAAGGGCAGGATGAAGTAGGCAAGCGCCGCAAGTAGCATGCCGCGCACCCGCATAGGGGTTGAGGGGTCAAGCGCGCAGTAATATGCGGCCACCAAATCCTCCACGAACGGCACCTGGCCCGCAAAATGCCTCACCTTGGCCCAAAAATCGCGACGGACTTTACGCTCCCGATCGTGGAAGCTATGCAACGTGATCTCTTTTCCGAACGCGGCGCGCCTGAGCTCATCTGCTTCATTCCAGGTAGCCATGCCTTCACCTCATTTCAGCAATGCAATCGAAGCAGAGATATGGGGTCGGCCCAAGCCCTGCAAGGGAAGCCGCTAAAGCTCGAGCCGACATGACAGTTACCATCCCAGGGTTTGCGTGAGGCGGCTAGCATCAATCTGACCGATTTGGACCTTGTGCTCGATTTCCGCGCCGCTCTGTTGAGGCGACTGGGGTCGTAGCAAGACGTCCAACTACGTCATGGAGAGGGAGATCGGAAATGAGGTTGTTTTTGGTGGGGGCGGTGCTGTTCCTTGCAGCGTCAAGCATTGCAAAGGCCGATGATGTGGGTTGCGTCAGCACGACATTCAATTTGCTTTCGCCGAACGACAAGGTGTGCGTCAGCGACTTCGATGATCCCAAGGTGCCTGGGGTCACGTGTTTCATCTCCCAAGCTCGAAAAGGCGGATGGGGCCAGCCACTTGGTCTCAACGAAGACCCGTCGAATTTTTCGGTTGCCTGCCGTCAAATGGGACCGATTACCGTGGACCTCTCGACTCTGCCCGAGCGCGAGGAGGCGTTTAGCGAGAAAACCAGCATCTTCTTCAAGGCCACGCGCATCTACCGACTGCCGGACCAGAAGCACAACACGGTGGTTTATCTTGCCGTCAGTTCCAAGATCGTGAACGGGTCGCCTGAAAATGCGATCAGTGTTGTGCCGATCATGCCTTGGCCATCAAAATGATCGTGTAGGGACAATTTCTCGATGGCGCGCTTGCCGTTGAGATCGAGAAACAAAGGCAGCATCGCAAGCGGCGCCATTCGTGCGGGGCTCAATTTCACTCGGCTGCCTGGAGGCGATGCTCATTGATAATTGTCCTGATTTCAGCGCGGCATGAGCCGCAATTGGTGCCGGCCCCAAGCGTCTCGCCGATCCCTTCGACCGACATGCAGCCCTCCGATACGGCAGCCGCGATCTGGTTGGCGCCGACGCCAAAACAGGAGCAAACCGTCGCGCCCCGATCGACGACACCGAAACCAGGTCTGCCGGCGATGACGGCCATGCGGCCGCGCTGACCCGTGTGTTCGCTCAAGAGCTGCTCGCAAGCCCAGTCGCGAGAGACGGCAACGGGTTCGGAAGCGAGAAAGAGCGCTCCGACGAGACGGTCACCATCGAAACAGGCAAAGCGGTGCCGGCCGGCCGCCACGTCGTGGTAGGAGAGGGTTTCGACGCCTGACGCGGTATCGAATAGAGACGTCGCGAAAGCGAGCGAGTCGCGGTCACCTTCCGCAAGGGCGAGTTCAAGGCGCCACCCGCCCTCGCACCTTGCAAGCGCCCAATAAGCGGCCGTGATCGTGCGTGGTCGTTCGCGCAGAACAGCAAAGCCAAACTTCGCCGCGGCGAAGCGCTCGATGCTCACGGGCACATGCTTCGATGCCGGCTGACCCGAATGGCGATCAGTGAGAGCGGGGACAAGCGTGTCGACGCGCGCGCGGGCCGCGAACTGATCGGTCCAGTGCATGGGAACGAAGACAGTTCCCGGCAACTGGCGGGCCGAAAGCAGGGCTCGTACGAGTATAGAGCTTCGAGCGGTCGAAACGCGCACGATATCGGCCTCGGCCACACCAAAGCGCCGGGCGTCCGCGGGATGGATTTCGGCAAAGGGCTCGGCAAGATGCTGCGACAGGCGCGGGCTCTTAGCCGTACGGGTCATGGTGTGCCAATGGTCGCGCACGCGCCCGGTGTTCAGGACCACCGGATAGGCAGCGTCGGTGCGCAACGTTGGCTTCGGGCAAACCGGCAGGATGCGCGCCTTGCGGTCGCTCGTGTAGAAGCCGCCGGTCGAAAAGAACCGCGTTTCGCTGGGCGTACCCCCCTTCGGCTGCGGCCACTGAAAGGGCTGCATCCGATCGAAGCTCTGCTGGTCGACGCGCGCCAAAGCGCCGATGTCGAAGGCGCGTGCGCCGTCGTTCTCGAAGGCTGAGAGCGCGGCGTGCTCGGCAAAGATCTCGGCTGCCGACCTGTAAGCGAAGGCGTGCGCAAAGCCCATGCACTTGGCCACCTCGCAGATGATCCACCAGTCAGGTCGCGCAGCGCCGGGAGCCGTCAGGAACGGGCGTTGGCGGGAGATACGGCGCTCCGAATTGGTCGTCGTGCCGTCCTTTTCGCCCCAGGCGGCCGCGGGCAACTTCACGCAGGCGTGGCGGACCGTGTCGGTCTCGCGAACGACATCGGAGACGACGAGGAAAGGGCAATTGCGGATCGCCTCCTCCACGAGGTCCGCCTCCGGCATGGAGTCGACCGGATTGGTCGCCATGATCCACAGCGCCTTGATGCGACCGTCCCCGACGGCGCGGAACATGTCGACGGCCTTCAGCCCCGGCCGGTCCGCGACCACCGGCGAACGCCAGAAGCGCTGCACGAGGTCGCGATGGCCTGGGTTCTCGATTTCCATATGGGCTGCAAGCGCGTTGGCGAGACCACCGACTTCGCGGCCGCCCATGGCGTTGGGTTGTCCGGTGACCGAGAACGGCCCCATTCCCGGCTTCCCTATTCGGCCAGTTGCCAGATGACAGTTGATGATCGCGTTGACTTTGGCCGTGCCCAAAGACGATTGGTTGACACCCTGGCTGTAGACGGTGACGACCTTCTGGGTGTCGGCAAACAGACGGTAGAAAGCCGCCAGCGATTCGACTGAGAGGCCGGTCCCTTCGGCTATCGCCTCAAGCCCGAGCGTCCGTGCAGCTGTCAGCGTCTCGTCGAGGCCTGTCGTGTGCGCTTCGACGTAGCTCGAGTCGAATCGGTCGTGCTCGGCCAAGAAGGCCAGGAGACCACTGAACAGCGCCACGTCACCGTCGGCTCTGATTGGCAAATGCATGTCCGCGATGTCGGCGGTCATCGTGCGTCGCGGATCGATGAGCACCACCCTCATCTGCGGCCGTGCTTCCTTCGCCTCCGCAATGCGCTGGTAAAGCACGGGATGGCACCAAGCGAGGTTTGAGCCGGTGAGCACGATCAGATCGGCAAGTTCGAGATCCCGATAGGTTCCCGGCACCGTATCCGAACCGAATGCGCGCCGGTGGCCCGCCACCGCCGACGCCATGCAGAGCCGCGAATTGGTGTCGATGTTGGCGGAGCCAATGAAGCCCTTCATCAGCTTGTTGGCGACGTAATAGTCTTCCGTAAGCAGCTGGCCCGAGACGTAGAAGGCGACCGAATCAGGACCATGCTCCGCGATGGTCTCGGAGAACCTCGCCGCAACCAGATCGAGCGCCTCGTCCCAGCCTGCCTCACGGCCGTCGATTTCGGGATGAAGCAATCGGCCGTCGAGCCCGATCGTCTCGGCGAGCGCCGCCCCCTTGGAGCAGAGGCGGCCAAAATTGGCGGGATGATCGGGGTCACCACGGACGATCGCCTGCCCGCCCGGGTCGACCTCCGCCAACAGACCGCAGCCGACCCCACAATAAGGGCAGGTAGTCCTTACGACGCACGGCTCCTGCGGCTCTTCCATCTCACGCCGCCCGGCTCGTCGCCGCATTGAGGTCGATGAAGAGCTGTTCGCCGTCGACCCTCACAGGGATCGTGCGCACCCCCCCCTTCATCGGCGCCGAGCGCCTTGCCCGTCTCGAGTGAAATCACCCAGTTATGCAGCGGACAGGTGACCGAGGTGCCGTGCACGATGCCCTGGCTCAGTGGTCCGCCCTTGTGCGGACACCGATCCTCGATGGCGAAGACCTGGTCGTCGGCCGTGCGGAACACCGCAATCCTGCCTCGCGGTGTCGCCACGCAACGTGCCCCGCGACGCGGGATGTCGTTGATTGAGCCGATCTTGCTCCAACGCATGGCGTCACTCCGCCGCTTGCACGAGGCCGACGCTCGCCATGGGCCTGAACTCGTGCTTGTCCTTGCCGGAGACGCGCTCCGCCCAAGGGTCGACCTGGGCGAATTTCTGGGAGAAGACGAAGCGGGTGAAATAGCCCGTCCGCTTGTCGAGATCGTCCAGGACCTGGCGGCGGATCTCGTCGATCCCGACGCGCTTGGCCCATTTGTAGATGCGCTCGAGATAGCGGCCCTGCTCGCGATACATCTGCACGAGCGCCACGATCACCTCCAATGCCTCGTCCTCGGCGCTCACGAGCCCGAGCACCTCCGTGCCCTTGATGTCGAGGCCGGCAGCACCGGCGAAATGGATCTCGAAGCCCGACTCGACGCAGATCACCCCGACATCCTTGAAGGTCGCCTCGGCGCAGTTCCGCGAGCAGCCGGAGACGCCCATCTTGACCTTGGCCGGCGTCCACGAGCCCCACATGAACCTCTCGATGCGAATGCCGAGCCGCGTCGAATCCTGGGTGCCGAAGCGGCACCAGTCGGAGCCCACGCAGGTCTTCACCGTTCGCAAGCCCTTTGCATAGGCGTGACCCGAGACGAAGCCGACCTTGCCGAGGTCGGCCCAGACAGCGGGGAGGTCTTCCTTTTTGATGCCGAGCATGTCGATGCGCTGGCCGCCGGTGACCTTGACGGTCGGGATTGAAAACTTGTCGACCACGTCGGCGATGGCGCGCAATTCCGCAGCGCTGGTGACGCCGCCCCACATGCGCGGCACGACCGAATAGGTCCCGTCCTTTTGGATGTTGGCGTGGACGCGCTCGTTGATGAAGCGCGACTGGTAGTCGTCGGCATATCCGGAGGGCCATTCGCAGACGAGATAGTAGTTGAGTGCCGGACGGCACTTGGCGCAGCCGCAAGAGCTCTTCCATTCGAGCTCCTGCATGACGGCCGGTATCGTCTTCAGTCCCTTGGCCTTGATGAGCCGGCGGACGTCGTCATGGCCGAGCGTGGTGCAGAAGCACATGGGCTGAACCGCGGCAGGATTGTAGGCGTCCCCCAGCGTCAGCTTCATCAGCTGCTCGACCAGGCCGGTGCACGAGCCGCAGGAGGCCGAGGCCTTGGTGTGGGCGCGGACGTCGTCGAGCGACTTCAGGCCCTTGGAGGAAATGGCGCCGGTGATCTTCCCCTTGCACACGCCGTTGCAGCCGCAGATCTCCGCATCATCCGGCAAGGCTGCAACGGCCACCATAGGGTCCAGCGGGGCGCCCCCCTGGTAGGCTTGGCCGAAGATTAGCGTGTCGCGCATCTCCGAAATGTCGACCTCTTTCTTCTTGAGGTCGTTGAACCAGGCGCCGTCCGTTGTCTCGCCGAAAAGGACTGTGCCAATGATGCGGTTGTCCTTGAGGACGAGACGCTTGTAGACTCCGGCGGAGGCATCGCGCAGCACGATTTCCTGGCGGTCCTGACCGTCGGCGAAATCGCCAAGTGAGAAAAGCTCGATGCCAGTCACCTTGAGCTTGGTCGGCGTATCGGTGTGGACGAAGCAGGCTGCTTCTTTACCGGCCAGTCGTGCCGCCGCGACGCGGGCCATCTCGTAAAGCGGCGCGACGAGGCCGTAAGCGTGACCACCGACTTCAGCGCACTCGCCAAGTGCAAGAATGTCAGGGTCAGAGGTCCGCATGCCGGCATCGACGAGAATGCCGCGATTGACATCTAGTCCGGCGTCCTTCGCCAAAGCTGCATTCGGACGGATGCCGGCGGCCATGACCACGAGCGTGGCCGGGATGATGGTGCCGCAGGCCAACTCCACTGCCTCGACCTTGCCATTGCCGAGGATCGCCTTGGTGTTGGCCTTCGTGATGACCTTGATCCCGCGCTCCTCCACCGCCCTCTGCAAGAGATAGCCTGCGGCGGGGTCGAGCTGGCGCTCCATCAAAGTCGGCATGATGTGGAACACGGTGACGTCCATGCCGCGCGCCTCAAGCCCGGCGGCCGCCTCGAGCCCCAGAAGACCGCCGCCGATCACCACTGCCTTCGCCCGCGACTGGGCGGCGAGGAGCATGGCGTTGACGTCGTCGAGGTCGCGGTAGCTCAGCACGCCCGGAAGGTTGTGGCCGGGGACTGGGATGATGAAGGGTACGGACCCGGTGGCGATGACGAGCTTGTCGTAGCTTTCAGTCACGCCCCCGTCTGACGTGACGGTCTTCGCCGCCCGGTCGATCGCCACGACCTTATGGCCCTTGTAGAGGACTATGCCGTTCTTGATGTACCAGCCGTCCCCGTGGATGATGATCTCGTCAAAGCCCTTCTCGCCCGAAAGGACTGGCGAGAGCATGATGCGGTCGTAATTGACGCGCGGCTCGGCATTGAAGATCGTGACCTGGTATCGGGCAGGCGCCTCTTCGAACAGATGCTCGAGCATCCGGCCGGGCGCCATACCATTTCCGATGATGACAAGTTTCTCAGTCATGTCGTTAAGTCCGCTTGCGGTTCATTGTGCGGCGTAGTCGTATGCCTGGACGTTGGCCGGCGCGGCCCGAACGGCATGGCGCTCGATCCGCCGGACGGCGAAATGCATCCATACGAGCGAGACCGTCACGAGCACGAAGAGCAGCATGAAGCAGCTCGACCAAAGGCCCGTCAGGTCGTAGAGGAGGCCGAAGGCGATGGGCAGGATGAAGCCGCCCAGCCCGCCGATCATGCCGACAAGGCCGCCCACCGCGCCGACATTGTCGGGATAGTAGGTCGGGATGTGCTTGTAGACGGCGGCCTTACCCAAGCTCATGAAGAAGCCGAGTATGAACAACACGGCAACGAAGGGGACCGGGCCAATCTCGAAATGCAAAGCGACCCGCCCTGTAATTCCGGGCACCAAAAGATCAGCGGGCGGCAGGGAAAGAATGAGCGCCGCGACGGCCGAGACCGTGAGCGTCCAGTACATCACCGTCCGCGCCCCAACGCGGTCGGACAGCATCCCGCCATAGGCGCGGAAGATGCTGGCCGGGATCGAAAAGGCGGCGGCGAGAATGCCGGCCGTGGAGATGTCGAAACCGTATGCGCCGATGAGGTATCGCGGCAGCCACAGAGACAGCGCGACGAAGGCGCCGAAGGCGAAGAAGTAATAGAGCGCGAAACGCCAGACCTGCAGAGTCTTGAGCGGCGCAAATTCGTGCAGGAAGCTCTTGGGCGCTGCGCGGCGCCCCTGGCGCTGACGGATGACAGGATCGTCCCTGGTTGAGAACCAGAACACGGCCGCCATCACGAACAGCGCGACTGCCCAGAGCTGCGCCACTGTCTGCCAGCCCCATGCCAGCAGAACGAAGGGCGCCAGAAGCTTGGTGACCGCTGCGCCGACATTGCCGGCACCGAAAATGCCGAGCGCGGTGCCCTGTTTCTCGGGCGGGAAAAACCGGGAGACATAGGCGACCCCGACAGCGAAGGAGCCGCCAGCCAAGCCGACGCCAAGCCCGGCAAGCAGCATCTCGGGATAGGTCTTGGCATAAGCGAGCAGGAAGGTGGCTCCGGCCGCGGCCAGCATGGTGGCGACGTAGACCAGCCTTCCACCATAGCGGTCGGTCCAGACGCCGAGGACGATGCGGACGAGCGATCCTGTGAGGATTGGCGTGCCGACGAGAAGGCCGAACTCGGTCTCGGTGAGGCCGAACTCTTGCTTGATGCGGATGCCGATGATGGAAAAGATCGTCCAGACTGCGAAACAGATGGTGAAGGCAATCGTGGACATCCACAGAGCCCGCGCCGACGCATTGTCCGAGCTTGGCTGTCGTCGTTGGGGTGCGGTCATGGCGTGGTTCTTTCCGATCGCGGGTGGCGAAAACAAAAAAAGCTGCCCACCAGGCCGTCGCGTCCCTCCATTCCGGAGCGCGATATCCTGATTGGCAGCTTTGCCTGTGGCGCCCGCCATTGGACGCCGATGGGCCTCATAGGCCCGAGGAGTGAAGTGCAGGAACTGTGCCGATCGAGCAGCGATTGAATTTCTAAACGAATTCAATAGGAGTGCCGCATCGGGGCGGCGCACTCATGCGGAGAGGCCGATCAAAGAATCATCATCTGCCGCTCAATTCTGCATAGTGATCGGGCAACGCGGGCATTGCCGAGGGAAGGTGTCAGGAGGTCTTGCGCCGGGCTTGGGCTGCGATATAGGCGTCGATGCGATCGGGATCGAAAAGTGCACCTTCGAAGAACCCGTCAGGGCCGAGCGTCAGGCTGGCGCCGGCTGAGCCGACAGGCGTTTCCGTCTTGAGAGCGCCCTCAACCTTGGCATTGGCCCCAGGCAGGGCGACGCCTAACGCCTCCAGCGTCGCGCGGTAAATATCTGGCCGATAGGTGTCGCGTGCGATCGCTTCATTCGACTTGTCGTGCCGGATCTGACCCCAGCGCACCATCTGTGTGTAGAACCACAGCGCGTGGCTCTTCCAGGGAAAGGTCGCCGCCTTGGCGAGCGGGACGAAGAAGTCCTGGATGGACACGATCTCTCTATTGCCAACGCAGATGTCGCCGGTGAGCGCCGGCATCATCCAGTCGACTGGCCTGTCGATATAGCGTGGCCCCGCGAGCAGCGCGGCGAGCTCCTCTCGGTTGGCCCTGTCGGCGCACCACAGAGCGGCGCGGTAGATTGCGCGGAGGAGCGCGGCGAGCGCGTCCGGGTTGGTCTCGGCCCATTGCGCTTGGACGCCCAGCACCTTTTCTGGGCTAGACCGCCAGATCGCCGCCTTTACGGTGGCGATGCGCCCGCTGCCAAGCATCACGGCCGCGGTGTTCCAGGGTTCGCCGACGCAATAACCGTCGATGCTGCCGGATCGGAGCGCGTCGGCCATCAGGGGCGGCGGCAGGATGACGATTTCGCTGTCGCGATCAGGATCAATGTCGCAGGCTGCGAGCCAGTAGCGGAGCTCGTAATTATGTCCCGAATGCGGATGGACGACGGCGAAGCGCAAGAGGCCGTGGCCAGAGCGGACGCGCTCGGCAACAACGGCTCTTAGCGCGCTGCCGGCTGCGAGTGGGTCTAGGTCTGGTCTTGCCCCATGCGCCTCCATCTGCGCCCACAAGTCGTTCGAGACCGTCACGGCATTGCCGCCAAGTCCGAGTGCCATCGGCGCAATGGTGCGGGAAGCGAGCGGCGTCAGCCCGAGATTGCAGGCGATGGGCATCGGCGCCAGCATATGCGCGACCTGAAAATGCCCGACGGCGAGGCGGTCGCGAATATTCGCCCAGGAGGTCTCACGCACGAGTGACAAGTCCAGCGCTTCGCTCTCGGCGAAACCCTTCTCCTTGGCGGCCACAAGCAGCGCGCTGTCGAGCAGAGGCATGAAGCCAGCTGTGATCTGATGGGGCCGGCTCATTGATCCTCTCCCGGTCCCAGCAAGCCCGCTGCCGTCACCAGACTTTGCGCAATGTCCGCGATTCTGCGGTTCTGGTTCATCGCCGTCTTGCGCAAGAGGGCGTAGGCTGCCTCTTCAGATAGTCCTCTCGACTTCATCAGGATGCCCTTGGCGCGCTCGATCAGCTTGCGATTTTCCAGCTCGCTGCGGACCTCTTCCAATTCGCGCGCCAGGCGGGAAAAGGCGTTGAACCGGCTGATCGCCATGTCGAGGATCGGCTTCACGCGTTCCTGCTTCAGCCCGTCGACCACATAGGCGGATACGCCGGCCTCCACGGCGGCCTCGATCGAGGCCCGGTCGGAGCGGTCGACGAACATGGCGATTGGCCGCTTCACCGCGCGCGAGAGCTGGAACATGTTCTCCAGCATGTCCCGATTGGGGTTCTCCAGGTCGATGACAATCACATCGGGATTAACCTCGGCGATCGTGCGCGCGATTCCAGTGATGTCGTGAACGACAGTAATTTTGTCATGCCCAGTCTCGCGCAGCCCGGCCTCGATGATCGAGGCGCGAATGCGGTTCTCATCGATAACGAGGATGGCAAGAGATCTCGATGCCATGGCTGCATTTTGCCTTTCGCGTGGCGTTGTGCAACGCGGCATCTGCCGACCGCCTGCTAGTCGCGTTCCACGGGACCTCTTGAAACCATCCATAAACCATCTATATACCATCCATACAGATGGAGGTAGTTCATGGCTGCCGAGGTCTATCGTCTCCGGGATAAAGCGGGCGAAACGGAGAAGATCACGATCAACTTAGGGTTTGTCGACCTTGGCCATATCGATCTTCTGGTGAGGGAAGGGTTTTATTCCAACCGCTCCGACTTCATCCGGACGGCGATCCGCAACCAGCTTTCGACCCATGGCGAGGAGGTCAGAAAATCGATTGTGCGTCATACCCTCGAGCTCGGTCTCCGACACTATACAAGAGAGGATTTGGAGGTACTCAAAGCCGCTGGTGAGAAGCTTCGCATCAAGGTTCTGGGGCTCGCCAGCATTGCCGCGGACGTGACGCCGGCACTGGCCTTGGCAACGATTGAATCGATCACCGTGCTGGGTGCCCTTCACGCCAGCAATGAAATCAAGAGCGCGCTGGCGGATCGCATAGGCTGATGCCGCGCCTCCGTCGCCTCCTAAGGAACCAAGAGATGAACATGGATTTTGCTGACGCCATGCGTGTGGCGTTGCAATCGACCCGGGCCCAGAAGCTCATCGAAGCGACTCGCGTCATTCAAAATGCTTTATCGGGCCGCAGACGGGCAGCTAACGGGAAAGCCATCGAAAAAAATGTCATCGATCTCACTTCGGAAGTCACAGGCCGCAGGATGGCGGCTCCGCGCCAGGGGGAGCCGGAAACTTTATCCGAAGTCTCGCCACGGCAACCAAGCACCGGAGCCCAAGGGACGGGGCCGGGTGAAGAGATCCTCGGCACACTCCGTCAAACCAAGCTTCCGAGTTTCAGTCTTGATCCATTGGCGGGTGTTAGGGCCCGCACGGCACTCGAGATCCCCGACGGTGCTCAGTTCTTGAGCCGGTCCTTTGCCTGCCCTGCCGGCAGCCGAACCTACAAGCTCTATGTCCCGCGCCACGCCGCCGCCGGCAAGCGCCCCTTGCTCGTGATGCTGCACGGCGGAACGCAGGATGCCGACGACTTCGCAGCAGGGACTGGGATGAATGTTTTGGCCGAGAAGCATGGATTGATCGTCGCCTATCCGAGCCAATCCAAAAGCGCAAACGCATCGATGTGCTGGAACTGGTTTAAGCCAGAGGACCAAATGCGTGGGCTCGGCGAGCCATCTATTATTGCCGGGATCACCGCCGAAATTATCGCCAATTATGATGTCGATCCCGACCGGGTGTTCGTGGCCGGTCTGTCCGCCGGAGGCGCCATGGCGGCGGTGATGGCAGCAACCTATCCTGATGTTTACGCCGCCGTCGGCGTCCACTCTGGCTTACCGTACAGGTCGGCAACCGACGTCGCCTCCGCGTTCGCGGCGATGCGTGGCGATCCTGGGCTGCGACGCCCTCGGCAACGGAATGCTCGCGGCGCGGCGGATCATTGCCTTCGCATTCGGACCATCATCTTCCATGGCGAGGCGGACCGAATTGTCCATCCATCCAACGCTTCG
The DNA here is from genome assembly GCA_003135455.1 of Hyphomicrobiales bacterium. Classification (GTDB taxonomy): domain Bacteria; phylum Pseudomonadota; class Alphaproteobacteria; order Rhizobiales; family Methyloligellaceae; genus Methyloceanibacter. The sequence continues at coordinate 15,397 of PLBV01000052.1, forward strand.
AAGATTGTCGAGGCACAAGCCAAGATTGGGGCGCGTGCGGAGCACGCCAAGGCTCAACACTCCGCTAGCCGGGCCTATACCCGCACGGTAATCCGAGACGAGACCGGCTTGGCGGTGGTGGAGCAATGGCTCATCCACGGAAGCGGCCATGCCTGGTCCGGCGGGAGCCCAAATGGCTCTTACACCGATCCGCACGGTCCCGATGCCTCCCACGAAATGCTGCGCTTCTTTCTTGGGGCCGAGCTTGTCGGCGGGGTCGGTAAACATTAGAGCCTGATCCGGAAAAGTGGGTACCGGTTTTCCGAAAAGATCATGCGTCAAACAAAGAGTGAGAAGCGCGGTCGCGATTCAAACTGACGCGAAAGCGCTCTAGAGACGACCCTCGGCAATCGAGGGAGCCAATGCGCTACCGGCCCGCTCAGAATCCCACCGGCGCGAACACGGTCTGCATTTGGTCGACGCCCTTGAGAGCGAACGCGCCGAGATTTCGCAGCTCATGCTCCGATAGGCGATCTTGGAAAGAATTCGACAAGAGCAGGCGCTGATCGAGCTTGCCACAGAGGTCGGCGATGCGTGAAGCGAGGTTCACGTCGCGACCGATGACCGTATAGTCGAGGCGGGCGCCGGAGCCGACATTACCGTAGGCCGCATTGCCGAAATGCAGCGCGATCCCGACCTCGAATCCGGTCGCGCGATGGCCATTATCGTTGTGGCGCGCGACCCTGAGCAGACCGGCGTGAGCGGCAGCGAAGGCTCGCATGCACGCTTCGATATCCCCATCCTCGCCGGCGCGGAATATCGCCAAGATCCCGTCGCCCATGAATTTCAGCACCTCGCCGCCGCGCTCGTCGATGGGCGGCACGATGCAGTCGTAATATTCGTTGACCAAAGCCGTCGCCGCTTCTTCGGAGAGATGCGACGTGAGCCCGGTGAAGTCGCGCATATCGGCGAACAGAATGGCTGCGCGAATACGCAAGACCTCCCCACGCCTGACGTCGCCTGAGAGAATCCGAAGATGCGGCTCGTTGCCGACATACATGCGCATCACCTCGCGCATGACGCGCTGCAGCGCGAGAACTTCCTGAAGCGCCGCAAGCGTGGGGAAGATGGATCTTAAGAGCGCAATGTCCTCACCCGAGAAGCCGCGGGGGCTGCGCGTGGCAAAGGTGAAGCCGTTGTGCATGCCGTTGGGGAGCACGACGGGAACGGCAATGTGGTGGGTATAGCCAGCCGCCTTCAGGGGGCCCACGACGTCGTATGTCTCGTCAGCCATGTCGGGAAGCCAGGAGAAGATCCATTCGTTGAGGCGATGCGCCTCCGCCAGCGGCCGCTGGCCGCTCGCATCGGAGCCGCGATCGTGGGCGTAGACGTGCTCGCGGGCAGGACTTCCGAACTCCCAGATGCGGGCATTGGCGGCGCGCTCGGCGTGCCTAAGCTCGATGGCGCTGGTTGCCCGGTCGACCGGCACGCCAGCATCTCTGAGCTTGAGGCAAAGGCCCTCGATGATGACATTGGGGTCGCTGATCTCGCGCGCCTCGCCGACCAGCCAATCACGGACGGCCAGCGCTTGGCGCAGCCGCTCGTTCGATAGGAGTGTTGCCGGTTCCGACGTCGCCAAGACTACCGCCATATTTGCCCCATGTCAGCCATGTCCGCTCTTGGCCAGCCAGGATTTCGACACCCATAACGTAACGGCACTTCGCCAAGGTCGCTCAACTTTTGCTGCTGAGGGCTTGCAGGACTGCCGGGGGACGCATCGGCAAATGACGCAGGCGTGCCCCGACCGCCGCAAAAATGGCGTTGGCGATCGCCGGGCCGACCACGGTGGTCGCGGGCTCACCCAGCCCGGTCGGCATCTCCGCGCTCTCCACCAGTTCAATATCCATCTCTGGGACGTCACCCATGCGCAGCGGCGTATAGGTGTCGAGATTGGTGTCCTTGACCTGTCCCTTTACGAATTCCGTCCCTTCATGCAAGGCCATGCTCGCACCCCATAGGGCGGCCCCTTCGACCTGCGCGAGCGCTCCATCCGGATGCACGATCGAGCCGGCATCGACGACGAGGGATAGCTTTTCCAGCGTGACCACACCGTTTCCCCGGTTGACCCTGACGCGGGCGACGCAGGCGACCCAGGTCGGCATGTCGCGCTCCTGGCCGAAGGTCGTCGCGATCCCGAGACCGGTGTCTTTCGGCATGGCGGAGCCCCAGCCGCCCCGCTCTGCAACGCGCTTGAGGACGGCCGCCTGACGCCGCGCGCCGCCGACCGAGAAAGGCGCCGTTCCGGCATTCCGGCCGGTGCCGTCGAGCAGGCCAAGGCGAAAGGCCACCGCGTCGATGCCGGCCGCGTGAGCAGCCTCGTCCATGAAGCTCTCGACCGCCCAGTTGGTCCAGCCGGGCCCGACCGAGCGCAGCCATCCCGGCCTGAAGGCGCGATTGGCGAGATCGTTGGAAAGCGCGCGAACCCGCTGCGCTCCGACGGTGTACCAGTGATCCGCACCGCTGATCGAGAAGGGATCATAGGGCACGCCATTGACGCCCTTGGGCATGGAGCTCGGGGCCATGACCCCGGTGGGCCAGCCCGCGGCGGCGTGATGGTCCATTGCCGTCACTCTGCCGCCTTCGCCGAAGGCCATGCGGAGGGTTTGGATGGAGGGAGACCGAAACGAATCGAACCGCGCATCGTCGGCCCGCGTGCAGACCATCTTGACCGGCTTACCGACGGCTTTCGTGGCCAGCGCCACCGGCACGGCATAGTCGCCATTGAGCCTTCGGCCGAAGCCGCCACCGATCAGATAGGTGCGCATGATGATCTTGTCCTGACCCACGCCAAGCGCTTTGGCCAGCACGGGCAGGATCAGGGACTGCCACTGATTGCCGGTGTGGATCTCGAACACGCCGTCCTTCTCGAAGGCGAGCCCGTTGACCGGCTCCAACTGGAAATGCAGCATGCTGCTCGTCGTGTAGGTCTGCTCCAGAGTCGTTTTGGCGGCGGCGAACGCGGGCTCGAGACCGTCGTCATTGACGAGCAGCGAGCCCCCCTTCGGATCGGCGATCTGCGCGCCGCCGTGGTCCAGAATGTCCTGCTCGGAGACGTTAGCCGTATCGCCGGCCTGCCATTGCACCGTCACCTTGTCGGCGGCACGGATTGCCGCGGTGACTGAATCGGCAAACACCATCACCCATCCCGGCACCGTGTCGGACGGGTCCTCCAGCGCGATGCTGCTGATATAGCCTTTGACGGTCTTGGCGGCCTGGTCGTCGATCGACAACACCTTGGAGCCGTTGCGCGTCGGCGGGATTTTCGGGCGCGCATAGATCATCCCCTCGACCTCCGCATCGAGGCCGTAACGCGCGCTGCCGTCGGTCTTCGAGGGAATGTCGATGGCGCTTGTGTCATGGCCGATCAGGCGCCGGTCGGCGGGCTGCTTGATGGGCATCTGCTTCAGCTCATCGGCCGAGTAGACGCGTCGGAGATCGCCGCGGGCAACGATGTCGCCGTAGGCGATCGACTGATCGCCAGCGCTCACCATGCCGTTGCGCGCGCTGCAGGCCTCCCTGTCCGCGCCGAGCAGTTTGGCGCCTTCCTCGATGAGGGCGATGCGGCCGGCGGCGCCCGCCTGGCTTAGCGGCATGAAGCTATGCGACACCGACCAGCTGCCGCCAGTGACCATGTAGCCCCATTTGGGATCGGTATCGACATAGGCCAACTGCACCCGCTCCCAATCGGCCTCCAACTCGTCGGCTACAATGCGGGCAAGGGCCGTGCCGATATGCTGGCCCATCTCGGCCTTGGCGATGTTGACGGTCACGCTGCCGTCGCGGCCGATGCTGTACCAAACCGTCGGCTCGAACAATTGGTCGGGAGGTGTTGAAAGCGCATCGACTGCGGCCAGACCGGGGCGCATGAAGCCCAGCACGATACCGGTGCCTGCCGCGCCAATCAGAAAGCTCCGACGCGATAGTGGCGACGGCACGCGATGACCGGGAGGTTTCAAGACACTACCCATTTGAGGCGTCCCCGCGCATTTCGGCGGCGGCGATCTTGATCGCTTTGCGGATGCGGATATAGGCCATGCAGCGGCAGAGACTTCCGCCCATCACGGCATCGATGTCCCGGTCGGTCGGGTCGGGAAAATCCTTGAGCATGGAGGCCGCCTGCATGATCTGCCCGGACTGGCAATAGCCGCATTGCGGCGCCTGCGTCTTGATCCAGGCCTTTTGCAGCGGATGCTGGCCATCGGGGTCCAGCCCCTCGATCGTGGTGACCGTCGCACCGGCCACGGCGTCGAGGGGCGTGATGCAGGACCGGATCGCGCGGCCCTCGACATGCACCGTGCACGCCCCGCACATGCCGATGCCGCAACCGAATTTCGTGCCCTTCAGCCCGATCTCGTCGCGGAGAACCCATAGCAGCGGCGTGTCCGGCGCGACATCGACTGCAACGGTTCGGCCATTGACTTGGAACGTGGTCATGAATGAGCTCCGAACAGCGTTCTCATTGAGAGCCGGCCGCTTCCTTGCGGATCGCCGTCACCTTCGCGTCAAGATCCGTCCAGGCTGGAAGATCCGTGCGCGTGCGCCGCAGATAAGCGGCCAGCCGTCCGATGTCGGAATCGCTCAGCGCGTGGGCGAAGCCCGGCATCATCACGCCGGACATGCCATCCTTAAGGCCTATACCGCTCAACACCACCTTCACGAAATTGGTTGGCTCTGGCAGCGTGAGCGCGCTGTTGAGCGCGAGCTCTGGCCGAACCGCGACTGGCATCGCTCCACGATTGTAGTGGCAGGAGCCACAGGCCGCGAGGTAGAGGTGCGCATCGGCGCCGTAGTCTTGCCGGCTACCGAGGCCTGAGCTCGCGACAGCTTTCGCCACCGTCGCTTCGAACCCAGCCATGCGGGTGGACGAACTGTCGATGTCGGCAAAATAGACGGCAATGGCGTTCACGTCGGATCGGGGCAGCTTGGCGAGACCGTCATGCACCACCTCGGACATGGAACCTGCCGCGGTGCCATGCAAAACGCTGGTGCCGCTCATCAGATAGCTGAAGAGCTCGTTCTGCGCCCACGACACGGGCGCCGGGTTCGCGTCCGTCAGGGCAGGCGCGATCCAGCCCTCGACAATCGCGCCGCCATAGGCGTCTCCGGCTTTCTCCGCACCGAGTAGATTGCGCGGCGTGTGACAGGCACCGCAATGGCTGAGCCCCTCGGCGAGATAGGCGCCGCGATTCCACTCGACGCTCTTGGCGGCGTCCGGCTCATAGGTACCCTTTTTGAAGAACAAGAGCTTCCAGCCTGCCTGCAGCGCTCGGACATTGAAGGGGAACGGTACCGTGTTCCGTCTTGGCGCGGCTTTGACGGGCGCTCGCGTCATGAAATACGCGTAGAGCGCCTCCAAATCGTCGCCGCTGAGCTTGGTGAAATGATCGAAGGGAAACGCCGGAAAGAGATGTGAGCCATCACGGGCGACGCCCTCGTGCATCGCGCGCGCAAATGCCGCCTCCGACCATCGACCGATGCCAGTGTCCGGATCGGGTGTGATATTCGTCGAATAGATGACCCCGAAGGGCGTCGGCAGGCCGTAGCCGCCGGCATAAGGCTTCCCACCCTTTTGCGTGTGGCAGGTGGCGCAATATCCCCCTGCCGCGAGGACCTCGCCCCTCGCGGTCAGCTCGGGTGGAAAGCTGGCGGCGGCAGGTGGATCGATGGGGTCCAGGGCTGGCCGCCATGCGAGAAGCGCAAAGCCCAACACGCCAAGTGCGACGAGCGCTGCGAAGCCGATAAGTATGCGTTTGACCAAAACCAGCCTCCGCATGTTCGGCGCCAGACGGGGTGCCGCGATCCTTGGAGGTGCCGTCGCGTGTCGTTTATTCTAAGACGGGGATGAAGGGAAAAAGATGACATTGTTGCCCATGAGGCAATAGGCCCTTCCGCCCACTTATCGTAAAACTTGGCCCACCTGCCGGCCGGCGCAGCCGCATCTTCGATAGGAGTGTTGCCGGTTCCGACGGTGCCAAGACTACCGCCGTGTTTGCCACAACAGTCGGAGCTGTCTTCAGTTCCCGGAGAGCCCGCTGAGGGCCCGCGCGATGCTGTCGCTCATGGCGCTGGTCTGACGGGCTCGCTTGCCGATCGGCCTTGGCTCGCTTGCGCCTGGTTCGCTGTTGTCTGTCGGTGCATCGAAGGCCACTGCGCCCCCGAAAAGCGCGGCTGCCATGCGGGCGTCATGGCCGTAAAGGTCGCCAAAGGTCGAAAGCGACCCGTCGTCGTTCACCCAGGCGGTGAAGTAGGTGATGTAGACCGGGATCTTCTGCTCGAGCTTTACGTGCTGATCGGCGTTACCGGCGATCGCCGAGGCCACACGCGCTTGCGTCCAGCCCTGATCATGCTTGAGCAGCAACGTCGCCAACTGATCCGGATTCTGCACGCGCATGCAGCCATGGCTCTCGGCGCGAATGGGTTGGGCGAACAGGAACTTCTGCGTCGTGTCGTGCATGTAGACGTCATGCTTGTTGGGGAACACGAATTTGACGTTGCCGAGCACGTTGTCGGGTCCCGGCGGCTGATAGATTTCGAGGGTGCGGATGTCGGTATGTCCCCAGTCGATCGAGGCCGGATCGACCTCATGGCCACCACGGTTGATGTGAAGGTTGTGCCTCTCGAGAACCGAAGTGTCCCATCCGCCCGCGAACCAGCCGCCGCCTTGCGTCAGGTACGGCAGGAGTTCCTCGGTCTTGATGGAGTTGGGCACGTTCCAGAAGGGATTGAAGACGATCTCCTGCATGTCCTGGCTGAAGATCGGCGTCTGTTTGTCGGGCTTGCCCACCACGACACGGGTCGTATGGACAACCTTGCCTTCCTCCACCACGTGCAGCATGAACTCAGGGATGTTGACGGTGACGTAAAAGGGCCCGAGGTCCTGCGGCAACCAGCGCCAGCGCTCCATGTTGACAAGAATCGCCCTGATTTTGCCGTTGCCGGCAGCGGCCTTATTGCTGCTGCCACTCCTACCCTTCAGCTCGACCAGCATGTGGCGCAACGCCTCGAACTGAGGCTGATCCGGCTGGAAGCTGCGCAGATAGGAAGCCGCGTCGGAGCGGATCGCGATTGACTCCAGCACCTCCAGCGGATCAGGCAAGGCAAGCGTCGGGTCGAGATTGTCCGTCAGATGCGAGGGATCGACACGGCCGCCGCGCGCGTCGCGCGAATAGCCGAGCACAGCCAAACTGATCTTGGTCTCCGCGTCGGCGAGCCACCGCGTGGCGGAGGCGTCCTGGGGGCTAAAGCCGTCCGCCTTCGGAAGGCTGTAATCCCCCGCGCGGAGGCCGTATTCGTCGGCTTTGGCGATCTCGTCCATGACCGACTTCGCTCGCCCGTTCAGGCCGTTCTCGTCGACCCAAAGCAGGGGCTGGTCAGGTACCGAGTAATAGTCCGCGAGCGCCTCTTGCGTGCTCTTCTTTACGCCCGACAGAGCGGCTAGCTTTGGCGAGATGTGACCCGCAAGGGTTATACGGACGGCCTCGATGGGTGTGATCAAGGCAGAAGGTCCGTCGGGCTCGGCTGCCAAGGCAGGCGAACTCAGCAACGCTGCGCACGACAAGGCTAGCGAAAGAAGACCGGTTCGCTTCATTGGTGATTCCACCGCCGAAAAAACGGCGGTTCGAGGGCATTTCAGTTTGAACCGGCTATATTGCCATAGGCGGGCACAACCTCAAAGTGCCTCAGGCGAAGAGCGGCTTCTCTAGAGTGGAACGGTTTCGCTACCGCGGCAGGCGCCCAGAGGGCGATCATGCGCGACCTTTGCCGCGTGGGGCCACCGGGGGCGTATGAGACGGCTGCTGAGTGCGGCGATCATGGAATCTTTATGGGGCGACGGCGCTTGCCGCAGAAGCTCCACGCCCTCCCTGTGGCGTGCCTACGACCGCACCGCGGGGCGCCTCTGCCCCTCGAGCAGCGCGAGCAGACCTTTCAGCAACTGCTCAGGAGTCGGCGGGCATCCGCGGATATGGAGGTCGACGGGTATAACGTCGCCGACACCGCCCACCACCGCATAGCTGCCGGCAAAGAGACCGCCATTCAGCGCACAGTCCCCGACCGCGACCACCCATTTGGGGTCGGGCGTTGCCCGATAGGTCCGCTCCAGCGCCTGCCGCATGTTCTTGGTGACCGGTCCGGTTACCAGAAGCACGTCGGCATGGCGCGGCGAGGCGACGAAGCGGAGCCCGAAGCGCTCGAGATCGTAGAAGGCATTGTTCAGCGCATGGATCTCCAGCTCGCACCCATTGCAGGAGCCGGCATCCACCTCGCGGATGGCTAGGCTCCGCCCAAGCCGCCGCCGCGCCGCGCGGGTCACGCTTGCGGCGAGCTCTTTGAGCGAGGCCTCGTCCGCGGCGGGCGGCGCCTCGGTAAGTGGCCTGCTCAGCAGGTTCTTGGCCAACAGCCTGCGCATGATGGACGAGCCTTAGAGATCGTGCCCCGAATAGGAGCAGTTGAACGATTTGTTGCAGAGCGGGAAGTCGGCGACGATGTTGCCCTCGATCACCGTTTCCAATAGCGGCCACTGGAACCAGGACGGATCGCGCAGATGGCAGCGCGCGACGCGCCCCTCGGCGTCGACACGCACGAAGGCGAGGACGTCGCCGCGAAAGCCCTCGACCACCGCCATTCCCTCGCCGGCCCTGTCCTTGCCGAGGTCCGCCCGGACCGCGCCCTTGGGAAGCGCCTCGATGATCTGATCGATCAGCTTGAGGCTTTGCTCGACCTCCCGGATGCGTATCCAGACGCGGGCATTCACGTCGCCCTCTTGCAACACGGGCACGTCGAAGCCGAGCTGGTCATAGGGCGGGTAGGCCAGCGCTTTCCGGGCGTCGAAGGTACGTCCGGAGGCGCGACCGACATAGCCGCCGGCCCCGAACTGGCGCGCGAGCTCGAGGCTGAGAGTGCCGGTCGCCACGGTGCGGTCCTGCAGCGAGGCGGTGTTGTCGTAGATCTCGATCAGCTCAGGGAATCGGCGGCGCAAGAGTTCGACCAGGAGGCGGAGGTCTGGGATGTGATCGGGGGCAAGGTCCTGCGTCACGCCGCCGGGCACGATCCGATCCCGCATCAGACGATGGCCGAAGCATCCATATGCCGTGCGCAAGATGCGCTCGCGCAGGATGCCGCATTCCGCATATAGCAGGCTGAAGGAGGCGTCGTTGCAGATCGCGCCGATATCGCCGAAATGATTGGCAAGCCGCTCGAGCTCCGCCATCAGAGCGCGCAACCAGACGGCCCGCGGCGGGACAGGAATGCCAAGCGCGGCCTCGACGGCGCGCGAGAAGGCAAAAGCATAGGCGACGGTCGAGTCGCCGGATACGCGCCCGGCAAGCTGCGCGGCCTGCTGCAGGCTCGCTCCCCGCATCAGCGACTCGATGCCCTTATGCACATAGCCCAGCCGCTCCTCGAGCCTGACCACGGTCTCGCCATTGGCGGTGAAGCGGAAATGCCCGGGCTCGATGATGCTGGCATGCACCGGGCCCACCGGGATCTGATGCAAACCTTCGCCCTCCGCCGGCAGAAAGGCGTAGGCAGGCGGCGGAGCCGAGGAGCGCCGGTGCGAGCCGAGCGGATGCTTGACGCCCCACACCCCGTGGTCGAGCCAAGGCCGCGTATCGGGCAGGCCGACGGGCTTCAAGCCATAGAGGTCGCGGATGGTCCGCTCCAGCCGCATCGCCGGCGCATGCTGCTTTGCCACCGACGGATAGTTGCCGTCCGGGCATTCGATGGTGAAGACCACGATGTCCGCCGGCCCTTCGTCGAGCAGCGCCATGTGCACGGCGTGCGCATCGCCCCAAAGACCGAGCAGCGTGGCGGCGCCGTCCGCAAGCTTCTGGATCGTCAAACGCCAGGTATCCGCCGTGACGATGGCGCGCGGCCAGGGATGATGACCTTTCACCTTCCGGCTGTTCTTGGCGATGTCGATCAGGGCTGGCATCGGCTTTTCCGCGACTCATCCAAGCAGCTTCGCCACGTTCTGGAACCAAATGACCAGCGGCCCCGGCAGATAGACGCCGGCGATGAGCACCAGCGCAAGATGGGCGAACATGGGAACGTAGGAGATCTTCACCTTGCTGGTCGGCCCTCGCGGCTCGCCGAAGGCGATTGAATTCAGGCGCAGGAACAACGCTCCTACCCCCACAAGCAAGCCGAGCACGAGCGGGATGGCGAGCAATGGCGCCCTCGCGAAGGTCGAGCTAACCACCAGGAACTCGCTCATGAAGATGCCGAACGGCGGGAGACCGGCGATGGCCGCGACGCCGAGCACCAACCCCCAGCCGAGCACGGGATTGGTCTCGGTCAGCCCGCCCATATCGGCGATCTTTTGCGTTCCCTTGACCTGGGCGATGTCGCCGACGGCGAAGAAGATAGCCGACTTGGTCAGCGAATGCATGGTCATGTGCAGAAGCCCGGCGAAATTAGCCAGTGGGCCGCCCATGCCGAAGGCAAAAGCGGCAATGCCCATATGCTCGATCGAGGAGTAGGCGAACATCCGTTTGATGTCGCGGCGGCGGTAGAGCATGAAGGCGGCAAACAGGAGCGACAGGAGGCCCATGCTGACCAGCAGCGGCCCGGGGGTGAACGCTAACGGATTGGCCGCAAGCAGGACCTTGAAGCGCAACAGCGCATAGAGCGCAACGTTGAGCAGCAGCCCCGACAGCACCGCCGAGATCGGTGTCGGGCCTTCGGCGTGGGCGTCCGGAAGCCAGGCGTGCAGTGGGAAGAGGCCGACCTTGGTGCCGTAGCCGAGCAGCAGAAAGACGAAGGCGACGTTGAGCAGCCCCGGCTCAAGAGCGCTCGCATGCGCCAGAAGTTCGGTCCAGACCATGGAGTTTAGGCCCTCGCCGATCACCGGCTCTGCCGCCAGATAGACGAGGATCGTGCCGAACAGCGCGAGCGCTATGCCGACGCTTCCCAGGATGAAATATTTCCAGGCCGCCTCCAGCGCCGCGTGGGTGCGGTAGATGCCGACCATCAGCACGGTGGTGAGCGTCGCCATCTCGATCGCCACCCACATCACGCCGATATTGTTGGTCACGAGCGCGAGGTTCAGGGCGAACATCAAGAGCTGGTACGTGGCGTGGTAGAAGCGCAATCGAGTGGGTGTGAGGCGTCCGGTATCGAGCTCATACCCGATATAGTTGGCGCTGAAGACGCTGGTGGTGAAGCCGATGAAAGTGGTGAGAACGATGAAGACGTTGTTGAGGTCGTCGACCAGAAGGTAGGGGCCTGGCTCCGGGCGACCGAAGAAGAGCAGGGACAGTGCGGCGAGAAAGGTGAGCAGCGCCGCGACGACGTTGAGATAGGCCGTGAGCCGGTAGCTTGGCACTGCGGCGAACAACAACGCCGCCGTCCCAGGAATGGCCAACACCGCCGTGACGGCATCGAAGCTCATAAGCCGCCTCCGCGGAAGCGGTCGAGCGCTCGGCTGTCGACCGTGTCAAAGCGTTCGCGTATGCGGAACAGGAAGAGGCCGATCACGATGAAGGCGATGAGGATGGAGAAGGCGACGCTGATCTCGACCACCAGCGGCA
>PLBV01000052.1:26981-27106 GCA_003135455.1 Hyphomicrobiales bacterium
AGATCCTCGCGCGCCAGCGGATCAGCCTCCGCGGTCACCCGCAGCATCACCACCATGGAGAGCGCGACGAGGCCAATGCCGAGCAGCATGGTCGGACCGATGCCGACCACGGTCTCGACCTCGCG
>PLBV01000102.1 GCA_003135455.1 Hyphomicrobiales bacterium
GCTCCTGGTGCGACCATCTCGGCGATCTCCGCGAGATGCAGGTTCATGGCCTCGGTGTTGCAGGCTGGCAGGATCAGGGCCGCACCCTTGCCCTGCTTTGGGCAGACCGCGCCGAAGGATGTAGGTGGAGGCGGTGCGCTNNTTTCTATCTTGTCGCTGTCGACCTTCTTCGCGCACGCGATCTCGTCCAGGCGCGCGGGGAAGTTTTTTTAAAATCCTCGATCGCACCCTCGGCCTGGGGATGATGGCGCGGGCGGGCCGACAGCTTGCGGTAGCCCATGCTGCGCAGCTCCCGGCTGAGCGTCTGCTTGGCGATCGTGATGCGGAACTCCTCAAATATCCATTGCGCCAGATCGATCAGCCGCCAGCGCACCACGCCGTGGATCGCCGGGATCGGACCGCTCTCGATCATCCGAGCAATCGCCAGACGATGAGCGTCATTGAGTTTCGAGGGCTGGCCCGGCGCCTTGCCGTCCAGAAGACCGTCGGGACCCCGCGCGTTGAACCGCAACACCCAGTCCCGGATGATCTGCACACCAATACCGCCGATCTTCGCAGCCTCTGTCCGCGTCGCGCCGTCGTAGATCGCAGCAAGCGCCAGCCGCCGCCGAGCCTGAGGGCCATCCTTCGTCTTCCTCGCCAACCCACGCAGCCACGCCTCGCCGAAATCTCCCCGCAGAGACACTGGAACCGCCATGGCGAACCTCCATCGTTCGCCATGTTGAATCAGAACCGTGTCGATTTGGGAATCGCCGAACGAGTCATGCTTTCAGAGATGGGGTATAACGGGGTGGTGGGCTTCTGGCTCGTCTCGGCGGCGGCCTATATCGTGACAATGTGAGCTGTCGCCCCTGGCCGCACCCTGCAGGACGCGCTGACTGCGCAGATCCTGCAAGGGCACTTTGCCGGCGGCTACCCAGCAGGTCGTGGGCAGCGGGCCGTTCTCCTATATCCTGCTGCGCTATGCGTTGATCGCGGCGGCCGGCATCCTGTTCTATTTCGGGCTTTTGCGCACCGTTGCGAGCGCGCGCGTGGCGGCTGCCTTCTCCCTCTCGCTCATGCTGTTCTTCTGGTTCGGCTGGGAGGCGCATCACAGCGTCTCCCATTCGCTCGCCATCATCGTAGCGATGCTCGCGCTTTGGCTCGCGGCGCTAAGCTATTGCGACCGCCTAAGTCTGGCACGCGCCTTCGGGCTCGGCCTGATCATCGGTTTCGGCATCATGGCCAAATGGAGCTTTCTGCTCGTGGTGATCAGCCTCGGCATGGCGCTTGGGCTCGATCGCAGCACGCGGCGCATCTTTGCCGATCCGCGCTCGCTCATGATCCTGGCGGGTGCCCTGCTGCCGGTCCTCCCCTTCCTGTTATGGCTCGCCGCGCTCGATCCCGATGTCGTCACGTCGCGCGTCGCCATCGTGCAGCCGGGCAGCGCATTGGGGCGCACGCTGGAAGGCGCCATGGACTTTATCAGTCTGCTTCCGCTGGTCTTCCTGCCCTGGATCCTGGTGGTGCTCGGGCTTGCCTATCGATCAAGGCGGCCGCCGGTCGAGGAGCAGGCGCGGGCGAGCACGCCTATATCAATCGGCTGGAGGATTTGATCGGCAGCATCAAACCCGGCAAGAAAGCGGACTTCACCATCCTTGAGCAAGACCCCTTCGCCATTGCACCCCAGGCGCTCAAGGATGTGAAGGTGTGGGGCACGGTCTTTGAAGGCCGCGTCTTCCCGGTTGCAGCGCACACGTAGAGCATCATCTCAGAAAAGTGGAAGCCGGCTGTGGAAGCCGGCTTTCGCCAAAGGATTATGCGCTAGCGCAGGATACGCTTGAGGTCCGGGTCGTCGTCCGGATCCTCGCTCTTCTGCTCCGGCTCGGCGTCTGGCTTGGGGGCGGGCTTGCTCTGCGGTGGCGGCGTCGGTTCGCCTTGATCGCCCTGACCGCCCGCCTCGCCGCCATGCGGGCCGACGCGCACGGAGCCCAGGAAGCGGCCGATCGCCTCGCCGACCGGCTTGCCCTTGAACTTCTTCTGGATGACGTCGCCGAGCTGCTTGACCGTCTTCGATGTCTGCTCCGGGCTTGCGAACAAACCCTTGATCTCGGGCTTGAATGTGGGGTGGGCAAACGGCCCCTCGACGCGCACCGGCACCGAGAGCCCGGCCAGAGCGTTGGCGCCTTTCTTGCCCTCCGGGCCCGCCACGACCTCCGGCTGGGTTAGGATATCGAGACTCCCGGTCACCATGTCGACGGTCCCCCGCGCGGTCACCTTCAGAAGCGGGCTCGTCATCTCAAGATCGTTCGACTCGGCAAGGCCGCTCGCAATGGTGAAGCTGCCGCCAAGATCGCTGAAGGTCGTCTTGGCGTCTGGGCTCTGCTGCAAACTGGGTATTTGGCCCGCGCCGATGGCGTTGATGAGCGCGGTGAGGTCGATGCCCTTGATGGCGCCGTCGCTCATGGCCATGCTGCCGTGGCCGGAGAGCGAGGACTTGACGGCAGCGGCGTCGGCGCCGGAACCCTTCAGCTGCAGCGCAAGCTTGGCGCGGCCGGAGAGCAGGCTGAAATCCGCCGCGTCCTTGAGCAGCGGCTCGGCCGAGACGCCGTCCAGCGTAAAGTCGCTGGCGAAGCTTGCGACCGGCTTCGACACATCGAGGGTGAGCGTGCCCTTGCCCTCGCCGTCGTAGAGCTGCATGCCGCCAAGGGTCGCGACCAGCACCCCGTCGTGGAAGGTGAGCCCCAGTGAGCTCGGCCCGATGGTGAGCCGAGCGACTTGCGTCTGGCGCACATTCATATTGACGTCGGCGTCGAAATCGGCGGGCGCAGCTGCTGGCGCCTGCGGCGCGGCCGCGGCTGGAGGTGCCGCAGCGGGGGCGGACTGATCGCTCGGCAGTTGGGCGGGAGGAGCGCCTGCGTCGGCGCCCGCCGGGGTTGCCGCGCCGGGCGGTCCGCCAAGGAAGGGATTGAGGTCGAGGCGGTCGATGGCGAGCGCGGCGCGGATATGCGGCCGCGGGCTCTTCAGGGTGACGACGGCCTGGCCTTGCCCAGTCGCATGCGCAAGCGCAAAGCGCGCCTGATCGAAGGTGATGGTGTCGTCGTTCCAGGCGACATGGCTCTCTAGCTCGCCGCTGCCAATGGCGGTGCCCGAGGCGGGCTTCTCTTTCAGCCAGGCGAGCAGCGAGGGCAGCGATTCCGACTTGGCCTTGAGCGCGCCGTCGACACTGAAGCTCGGCCGCGTCGCGATGCTGCCTTCGAAATTGGCTTGGACCGCCTTGGTGCCGAGCGCAAGAACGAGCTTGGCCGGGCGCTTAGCGCGGAGCTCGGCGGGGGTGGTCAGCGTGAGCTCGAAGTCGGTCGGCTCGTCCTTCCAGGCGAACTTGCCCTTGGCGGTGAGCGGATCGGTGAGATGGGGCAGGCTGAGATTGGCGTCGATATGCTCGATGCGCCGTTCGGTGCCGGCCTGGTCATAGAGGATGCGCACCGTGCCGTCCTCGATCCGCACATCCTCGAGCCTGACGTCGCGCTGATTCGGCGGGTTGGCCGACGCAGATTTTTGTTTCTCATCGCCCGGGCTTGCCTGCCGCTCTGGCGGTGGAGGCGATGGCGCCGCATCGCCAGGCTTGAGCCGCACGGTCACCACCGGGCGCACCAGCACCACGCGCTGCGCATCCACCTGGCGGCTCAACAACTCCCTGAAGCTGAGATCGAGCTCCATGCGCTCGATGGCAATATCGGCAGTGCCGGCGCGCGCATCGGGATCGGTGATGGTGGCGTCGGTGAGCACGATATGAGGGTTGGGGAGCAACAGCAGCGAGGTGCTGCCAGTCACCTTGAGGTCGCGCCCGCTCTGCTCCTTGACGCGGGCAGCGACCCGGTCGCGCACGGCGTCCGCCGAGATCAGGAGGTTCACGCCGATCAGCGCCACCACCAGGAGGACGGCAATGCCGGCGAGGATCTTGAGGAGGAGCTTCATCGTGTGAGCGAAACTTGCCTGCGACAGCGGCGGCGCAAGCCCTTGGGCAAAGCTGCCAAATCAGCCTGAATCGGCCAGAGATTAGCCCGACAAATGAGGTGAGAATAGGCCCGCGCAACGGCTTGGCAGTGCGACTTGGGCGCCTCTTAGAGCGCCTCTTATTTGAGCATGATCTTTTCGGAAAACCGGTTCCCACTTTTCTAAGNNNNGGTGGCGCGTCGGCGCGAGCCCGCAGCCGTCGTTCAAATCACAGGCACCGAGGAAGCGCCGGCTCGCCACGTCCCGATAGGTGATGAGCCCGCCCTTGGGGGCCGACGCCGCGACGATGCTGCCCCCCGCATCGGCCGCGACCGAGCCAGCGCGCTCTGGGTCGGACCCGGCGCCGGCACGAGCTGAGGGGTCTCGCCACGCCTGTGGAAGCCAAGCAAAGCAGGCTCGTTCTCAGTGCCGCGGAATTGGCAGCCGAACACCACGACGTCGCCCGCGGCGATGGCGGATCGAGAGCTGGTGCAGCGATGGCGCGAGGACGTGCTCCTCGAGGACATCGCCGGTCAACACGTCGATATAGACGAGCGACGGCTGCATGTAAGCTTCGGACCCGCGGGCCGCCGCAAGGTTCTAGTTGAGGAAGCGCCGTTGCCTGGACGCTTCAGGCCGCGGGCGTTTGCCTCCCGAGGCCTTGCGGTGAGCTTAGCCCAGGGCCTAACATGCATGTAATGAAATCTCTTCAGCAGAATAGTTGCATGCCATGCATTTAAAGGAGGTCGACGCCAATCTGCTCGTCATCCTCGACGCCCTGCTCGTCGATGCGAGCGTCACCCGCGCCGCCAAGCGGCTGGGGCGGAGCGCGTCGGCCATCAGCCATGCGCTGGCCAAATTGCGGGAAATATTCGCCGATGAGCTGTTCGTGCGGGCGGGGCAGCGGCTCGTGCCTACGGCCAAGGCGATGGAGCTCGCCCCCACCGTGCACGTCATCCTGGCCGGCATGGAAAGCCTGCTCCGACCCAACAAGCCGTTCGATCCGTCGCTGGAAGAGCGGGATTTTGCCGCAGCGGCGAGCGAGGCAGGCGAGCTGATCCTGGTCCAGCCACTCCGCCAGCGGCTAGACAAGGCGGCGCCTGGGGTGCGCGTGGGCTGGACGCCGTCAAACGGGTCCGAGAGCCTGGAGGCGCTGCGCCAGGGGCGCTGCCATTTCGTCATCGACATCGAGGCGATGCCGGTGCCGGCCCCCGATATTCGCGTGCTCAAGCTGTTCGACGACAGCCTCACCACGCTCGCCCGGCCGGGCCACCCTCTGAGCGGGCGGAAGGCCAGTCCCGCCGCCTTTGCCGCGAGCAACCATATTGCCGTGAACTCGCTGCCAACCATCGCGCTCATCGACCGCGGCCTTGCCGAGCACAAGCTCACCTGCACCATCGCCGCCCGGGTCTCCTCGGTGCTGGTGGGGCTGCTGCTGGCGCTGGACAGCGATGCGCTGCTCACCCTGCCCGCCTCTCTTGCGCTGATCCTGGAGCGGCAATTCTCCTTAAGCCGCGTGGCGCAGCCGCTCCAGGGCGCAGCCCTTCCGGTACGGCTCCTCTGGCATTCGAGCTTTGACCGTGACGAGTGTCATCAATGGGTGCGGGCCGAGCTCGCGAGCCTGGCGCGGGAGATGAGCGGCACGGCGTGAGGGCATCGAGGAGAAACGTTCGCCGATTAGGACGTGGGCCCCCTGGTTTCTGTCACAATGCTCGACTACCATGCGGCATAGTACCCGTCGGCCGAGGACGGGCTCGGGAGGAAGTCAATGCTCGCATGGTTCCGCGCTGGCGTTACTGCCGCGCTGTTCGTCCTTGTCGCCGCCCCCACCCAAGCCGCCGAAAAGTCTTTCCAAGACGCCACTCTCGACGATGCCGCCATCACCCTTCAGGCCGACCTGAAAGGCGAGGCGGGGGTCGAGAAGCCGGTCCTTCAGCTCAAGAAGGACGCCGACGCGGCGATCAAGAAGAACGACCTCAAGGCCGCGTCCGACATCACCATCAAGATCGTCACCGTGACCCCCAATGACGGGCTCGCCTGGCGCAGGCTCGCCGATCTCCTGCTCAGGATTCCGGTCAGCGCCGATGACGACGGCAGCGCGCGCTTCGAGCGGGCGACGACGGCGGCCTATATCTCCTATCAGCGGGCGACCAATTCCACCGACGAGGCCGACGCCCTGATCACGCTCGCCAATGCCTATGGCAAACGCACCGAGTGGCGACCGGCGCTGAACGCGCTCAAGCTGGCGCTCAAGCTGCATGAGACGCCCGAGCTCAAGACCACCTATGACGGCTTGCGGGAGAAATACGGCTTCCGCGTCTCGGATTTCAGCGTCGATTCCGATGCGGCCTCCCCGCGCGCCTGCTTCCAGTTCACCGAGCCCCTGCCCAAGCGCACCGACTTCTCTCCTTACGTGGCGGTGGTCGGGCAGGACAAGCCCGCGCTGTCCGTCGACGACCAGCAGCTCTGCGTCGAAGGGCTGAAGCACGGCGAGAGCTACGCCGTGACGCTCCGCGCCGGCCTTCCCTCCACGGTGAATGAGAGCCTGCTCAAGACGGCCGACTTCAATGTCTATGTGCGCGACCGGAGCCCCTTCGTGCGGCTCGCCGGCAAGGCCTATGTGCTGCCCAAGACGGGCCAGCGCGGCATCCCGCTCGTTACCGTCAACACCGACACCGTCAAGGTCTCGATCTACCGGATCGGCGACCGCAGCCTGATCGACACGGTGCTCGGCGGCGATTTCGAGCGCAACGTGGCAGGCTATACGCTGGAAGATATCGCCGACCAGAAGGGCAAGAAGGTATGGACCGGCGAGCTCAAGGTCGAGAAGGAGCTGAACGCCGAGATCACCACCGACTTTCCGGTGAGCGAGGCGGTGCCCAGCTTGCAGCCCGGCGTCTATGTGCTCGCGGCTCAGCCTGCCAATGCCGGCACCGAGGACTATGCGGAGCGCGCCACCCAGTGGTTCATCGTCTCCGATCTCGGCCTTGCCGCCTTGTCCGGCAATGACGGCATCCACGCCTTCGTCAACTCGCTTGCCACCACGGGGCCCATCGGGGACGTGGAGCTGCGCCTCTTAGCACGCAACAACGAGGTGCTCGCGGTCAAGAAGACCGATGCCAACGGCGCCGCCACCTTCGAGCCCGCGCTCGCCCGCGGCGAAGGTGGGCTGTCGCCGGCGCTTCTGATCGCGTCGGGACCCTCGGGCGACTATGCGTTTCTCAGCCTGAAGCAGGCGGCCTTCGACCTCACGGATCGAGGCGTGGCGGGGCGCGACGCGCCGCATGGGCTCGACGCCTTCGTGTTCACCGAGCGCGGCGTCTACCGCACCGGCGAGACGGTGCACATCACCTCGCTGCTGCGCGACGCCGAAGGCCTCGCCGCACCCGACATGGCGCTGACATTGGTCATCGAGCGGCCGGACGGGGTGGAGTACCGCCGCAGCGTCGTCCCCGATCAGGGGCTCGGCGGCCGCTCGCTCGACGTGCCGATCATCGGGTCCGCGCCAACCGGCACATGGCGGATCGCGGCCTATACCGATCCGAAGCGCCCGGCCATCGGCGAGGCGAGCTTCCTGGTCGAGGACTATGTGCCGGATCGGCTCGAATTCGACCTCACCACCACCGCCACCAGCATCTCGCCCTCCACCCCCGCTGAAATTGCCGTCGACGGGCGCTTCCTCTATGGCGCGCCCGCCTCAGGCCTCGACCTCGAAGGCGAGGTGCATGTGGTCAAGGCCACCGAGCGGCCGGGCTTTGCGGGCTTCGTCTTCGGCCTCGCTGAGGATGACCAGGAGGCAGAAGCCGAAAGCACGCCCTTGGCCGATCTGCCGCAGACCGACGCCGCGGGCAAGGCGAAGTTCCCCGTGGTGCTCGACAAGATGCCGACCTTGACCCATCCGCTGGAGGCCCAGATCGCA
Source organism: Hyphomicrobiales bacterium (assembly GCA_003135455.1). GTDB lineage: Bacteria > Pseudomonadota > Alphaproteobacteria > Rhizobiales > Methyloligellaceae > Methyloceanibacter. Next base: position 7,895 of record PLBV01000102.1, read on the forward strand.
CTCCGCATGGCGGAGCCCGGCGGCAGAGCCATCGAGCGCAAGATCACGCTGCCGGTCACGCCATCGCAAGCCATGATCGGGGTGAAGCCGCTCTTCACCGGCAGCTCGCTCAGCGACCAGGACATTGCGAGCTTCGACGTGGTCATGGTGGCGCCCGACGGCAAGCCGATGACCAAGACGGGGCTCCGCTGGCAGCTGTTGCGCGTCGATTCCAAATATCAGTGGTACCGCCAGGACGGCTATTGGCAGTACGAGCCGATCAAGGCGACGCGCCGCATCGCCGACGGCACCTTCGGCGTCGCCCCCGACCAGCCCGGCCACATCGCCGTGCCGGTGACCTGGGGACGCTACCGGCTGCAAGTGACGAGCGCCGACCCGCAAGGGCCGGAGACGTCGGTGAGCTTCGACTCCGGCTGGTACGCGGAAGCCACCGCCGACACGCCGGACCTGCTCGAGATCGCGCTGGACAAGTCCGAATATAAGCCTGGCGACGCCATAACCGTGGCGGTCACCGCCAGGACGGCGGGCAAGGTGACGCTAACGGTGATCGGCGACCGGCTGCTCACCACCACGACCGCGGACGTCGAGGCCGGAATCGCCAAGCTGCCGCTCACTGTAGGCGCGGATTGGGGCACTGGCGCCTATGTGCTCGCCACCTTGCGGCGGCCGCTGGACGAGCAGTCGGAGCGCATGCCCGGCCGCGCCATCGGCGTGCAGTGGTTCAGCATCGACAAGTCCGCACATACGCTGGGCATCGCCATGGACCTGCCCAATCTGGTGCGGCCCGAGACGACGCTGCGGGTGCCCATCAAGCTTGCGGGGCTCGACGCCGGCGACCAGGCGCGCATCGTCGTCTCCGCCGTCGATGTCGGCATCCTTAACCTCACCAACTACAAGACGCCGGCGCCGGAGGACTATTATCTCGGCCAGCGCAAACTAGGCGCAGAGGTCCGCGACCTGTATGGCCAGCTTATCGACGGCATGCAGGGCACCAAGGGCCAGATCCGTACCGGCGGCGATTCCGGCGAGGGCGAGCTGCAAGGCAGCCCGCCGACGCAAGCCCCCTTCGCGCTCTATTCGGGCATCGTCACCGTCGGCGCCGACGGCACCACCGAGGTCAGCTTCGACATTCCGGGCTTCGTCGGCACGGCGCGGGTGATGGCGGTTGCCTGGAGCAAGGACAAGGTCGGCCACACCTCAGCCGACGTCGTGGTGCGCGATCCCGTGGTGGTCACCGCCACGCTGCCGCGCTTCATGCTGCTCGGGGACACGAGCACGGTCCGGCTCGATCTCGACAATGTGGAGGGCGAGACGGGCGACTATCATGTGGTGGTCACGACCGACGGTCCGTTCAGCATCGCCTCGGGCAACAGGACGCTGAAGCTCGAGGCCAAGAAGCGCGGCGGTTTGAGCTTGGCGCTGGCCGCGAGCGGCGTTGGCTCCGGCGCGGTGACGGTGAAGGTCACCGGGCCCGAAAGCTTCGCGATCGAGCGGCACTATGCGCTGACGGTCAAGGCATCGACGCAGATCCTGGCGCGTCGCACCGTGAAGCCGCTCAACCCCGGCCAGATGCTCACTCTCTCGGCCGACGTGTTCACCGATCTGGTGCCGGGGAGCGGCAAGCTCGCGCTGTCGGTCACCCCTTCGGCCGCGCTCGACGTGGCAACGCTGCTCGCCGCACTCGACCGCTATCCGCTCGGCTGCACCGAGCAGATCGTGAGCCGCGCCATGCCGCTCCTCTATGCCAACGAGCTGTCGGCGCAGATCCATCTCGCGGCCGATACCAGCATCGACCAGCGCATCGCCGATGCGATCGAGACGGTGCTGGCGCGGCAGGGATCGGAGGGCGCCTTCGGGCTATGGGCGCCAGGCGGCGAGGACCCGTGGCTCGATGCCTATGTCACCGATTTTCTGACCCGGGCACGGGCTAAAGGCTTCTCGGTCTCCGACGAGGCCTTCAAGCTCGCGCTCGACCGCCTGCGCAACTATGTGAGCACGGCGCCGGACGTGGCCACCGATGGCGGGCTTTCGCTCGCTTATGCGCTCTATGTGCTTGCCCGCAACGGCGTCGCCCCGGTGGGCGACCTCCGCTACATCGCCGACGCCAAGATCAACGATCTGTCCACCGGCACCGCACGGGCCGAAATCGGCGCCGCACTTGCCATGCTCGGCGACAGGGTGCGGGCGGAGAAGGTGTTCGACAGCGCGCTCAATGCCCTGCCGAAGCAGCCCGTGCTCACACTGGGCCGCACCGACTATGGCTCGGCTTTGCGCGACGCCGCGGCGGTGGTGACGCTTGCGGCCGAAGGCAACGCGCCGAAGCTTATCCTGGTCAGCGCCACCTCGCGCATCGATGCCGCCCGCAATCTCGTGACCTATACCTCAACGCAAGAGGATGCGTGGCTGGTGCTCGCGGCGCGCGCGCTCGGCAAGCAGGGCGTCAGCCTCGACACCAATGCTGGCGGCGAGCAGGCGACGCTGACCGGTCCGCTCTATCGCAGCTTTGACGAGAGCGACCTCCAAGGAAGCGCCGTCACGGTGACCAATAGCGGGGATGTGCCGGTGCAGGCGGTGGTCACGGTCAGCGGCGCGCCCACCAGCCCAGAGCCTGCCGCTGCTCAAGGCTTCACGCTGGAGCGCAGCTTCCATACGCTTGACGGCGCCGATGCCGACCCGGCAAAGGCCAAGCAGAACCAGCGTCTCGTCGTGGTGCTGAAGGTCACCGAGCCGCAGCCGGCCTTCGCCCGGGTGGCGCTCACCGACTTCGTGCCGGCAGGCTTCGAGATCGACAATCCGAAGCTCGTCTCCTCCGGCGACACCGGCACGCTCGACTGGATCACCGATGCGGGCTCCCCGGTGCACACCGAGTTCCGCGACGACCGCTTCACGGCGGCCTTCGACCGGCACAGCGGCGATCCGGCGGTGTTCACCGTGGCCTATGTGGTGCGCGCGGTCTCGCCCGGAACCTACGTACTGCCGCAGGCCAAGGTGGAGGACATGTATCGTCCCGACCGCTTCGGCCGCACCGGTACCGGCACGGCGATCGTCCAGCCCGCGCAATGAGCGTGGACTCAGGCGCTGCGGCAAGTTCCCCGCTCCCTACCCTCGCCTACAAGGGGGGAGGGGGGAGTGTGCGGCACCGCGGTCTCGTAATAGCGGCCGTCGGCGTGGTTTGGGTTGGCGCGACCATCGCCGGGGGCGTCGCCGGTCTCTTCCAGGCCTTCGGGCCCGCTCCGCTCGGGCGAGACATCGAGCTGTCGGCCGTCGTGCTCGACCGCGAGGGCAAGCTGCTCCGGCCCTACACCACGCGCGAGGGCCGCTGGCGGCTGCCGGCGAGCCCCGCCCAGGTCGATCCGCGCTACCTCGATATGCTGCTCGCCTATGAGGATAGGCGCTTCTGGTACCACCCGGGCGTCGATCCGCTCGCGCTCGGCCGCGCGGCGCTTCAATTCATCACCCATGGACGCATCGTCTCGGGCGGCTCGACGCTGACCATGCAAGTCGCCCGCCTGATCGAGCCGAGGCCGACACGGTCGCTGCACGTCAAGCTGCGCGAGGCAGTGCGCGCGCTGCAGATGGAGCGGATGCTGAACAAGGACGAGATCCTCCGCCTCTATCTGACGCTTGCTCCCTTTGGCGGCAATCTCGAAGGGGTGCGCGCCGCCTCGCTCGCCTATTTCGGCAAGGAGCCGCGCCGGCTCACCCTTGGCGAGGCGGCCCTCCTCGTCGCCCTGCCGCAGTCGCCCGAGCTGCGCCGGCCCGACCGGTCTCCGTCGATCGCCAAGCGCGCGCGGGACCGCGTGCTCGACCGGGTGGCCGGCCGCGGCCTGTTCAGCGACGCCGAGCTCGCCCGCGCCAGGCAGGAGCCCGTGCCGACCTCGCGCAAGCCCATGCCGCTGCTCGCGCCCCACGCTGCCGACGATGCCATGGCCGACGCGCCGAAAGAGCGCGTGCACCAGCTCACCATCGACGGCGAGCTGCAGAAGAGCCTGGAAGCGCTCGCCCGCGACCGGGCGAAAAGTCTCGGGCCCGACATGTCGGTGGCCATCGTGGTGGTCGACAATGGATCCGGCGAGGTGCTCGCCCGCGTCGCCTCACCCGACTATTTCGACCTGCGCCGGGCGGGCCAGGTGGACCTGACCCACGCCGTGCGCTCGCCGGGATCGGCGCTCAAGCCCTTCATCTACGGCCTTGGCTTCGAGGATGGGCTGATCCATCCGGAGACTCTGATCGAGGACCGGCCGATCCGCTATGGCAGCTATGCGCCGAAGAATTTCGACCTCACCTTCCAGGGCACGGTCACCGTCAAGCGCGCACTTCAGCTGTCCCTGAACGTTCCAGCCGTGGCGGTGCTGGAGGAAGTGGGCCCGAGCCGGCTGCTCGCGCGGCTCACGCAAGCCGGCGCATCGCTGGTGCTGCCGAAGAGCGAAGCGCCGGGGCTGGCGCTCGGTCTTGGCGGCATCGGTGTCCGGCTCGCCGATCTCACCATGCTCTATGCCGGGCTCGCGCGGCAGGGCACGGTGGCGCCGCTGGTGGAACGTCTCGACGCGGCGCCTTCGCCAGCGAAGCGCCTGCTCGAGCCGGTCGCCGCCTGGTACGTGGCCAAGGTGCTGCTCGGCACGCCGCCGCCGGAGAACGCCGCCGGCGGGCGCATCGCGTTTAAGACCGGCACGAGCTACGGCTATCGCGACGCCTGGGCGCTCGGCTTCGACGGCAAGCGCACCATCGGCGTCTGGGTCGGCCGCCCGGACGGCGTGCCGGTCACGGGCCTGGTTGGCCGCGTCGCGGCGGCGCCGATCCTGTTCGATGCGTTTGGACGGATGCCGCAACCACTCGAGCCCCTGCCGCCGCAGCCAAAGGGCGCGCTCATCGCCACCACCGCCAAGCTGCCGCCGCCATTGCAGCGTTTCAGCCCGCACACCGTCATGGGCGCTGCCACCACGCCATTGCACATCGTCTTCCCGCCGGACGGGGCAAGCCTCGAGCTTAGCCCCCATCAAGGCGACGCGGCGGACCCGGTGCCCATCAAGGTTGCGGGCGGCACGCCGCCGCTCACGGTGCTGCTCGACGGCATGCCGCTCGATACAACGCGCGGCGCGCGCACCTTGTTCTTCGCGCCAGAGGGCCCTGGCTTCGTGCGGCTGACGGTGACCGACGCCACCGGCGCCGCCGACAGCGTGCTCGTGCGGCTGCAGTAGCGGCTGATCTTCTAGAGCGCTATCGCGTCAG
>PLBV01000136.1 GCA_003135455.1 Hyphomicrobiales bacterium
CCGAGCCCATCGCGCACGTCGGCCATGAAGAAGTTGGCGGCGTTAAGGGCATAAACCGAGCTGGTCATGACGGCGCGGCCGGTTCGATCCACCGGTTGATTCCTCGCGCCGGTCGCGAGCGGGGCCACGAAATACCTCGCCGCAATCAGCGCAGGACCCGTCGCATAGTTCCTGCTTGGGCCGCAATGTCTCAGTGGCAAGGGATTGCCGCTGGGTTATGGTCCCTCACGTTTTTCGCGCCACAAAAGCCCTTTCGAGAGGCTCGCGGCGCCGTCCAAGGAACCAGAGTCGATGCTCAGCATCTACGAGGCCCGCGCCGGCGGGCTCGCGCCGCAGACTGGCCAGCCCCGGATCACCGAGCAGGCGATCTGGATCGATCTTCTCAATCCAACGCAGGAGGAGGAGAAGAAGATCGAGCGGGTGCTGAAGCTCGACGTGCCGACGCGGGAGGAGCAGCAGGAGATCGAGGTGTCGAGCCGGCTCTATCAAGAGAACGGCGCCCATTTCATGACCGCGACGGTGCTGTTTCAGGGCGACAATCCGGCGCCGACGACGACGACAGTGACCTTCATCCTCACCGGCCAGCGCCTGGTCACCGTCCGTTATGCGGATTTGCGTGCGTTCACTCTCTTCGTCGCCCGCTGCAAGCGCTCGGACGCCAATCTGACGAACGGCACCGCCGTGCTCACTGGGCTGATCGAGACCGTCGTCGACCGCTTGGCCGACTTCATCGAGCGCATCCAGGCCGAGGTGGACCAGCGGTCGCACTCCATCTTCGAGATGCGCGGCGGGACGGCCTCTCGGCAGCGCCGCTTCGACGTGCTCCTGCGGGCGATCGGCCGCGAGGGCGAGATCGCCTCGCTCGCGCGCGAAAGCTCCTATTCGCTCGGCCGCCTGCTCACCTTCCTCACCCATGCCGGCAATGAGCGGAAGGAGGACAAGCTGCTCAAGGCGCGCATCCGCACCGCGGCGCGCGACGTGCAGTCCCTGACGGACCATGTGAGCTTCCAGTCGGGCAAGATCGTCTTCCTGCTCGATGCCACCCTCGGCATGATCAACATCCAGCAGAACGACATCATCAAGATATTCTCGGTGGCCGCCGTCGTGTTCCTGCCGCCGACGCTCGTCGCCTCGATCTACGGCATGAATTTCCGCAACATGCCCGAGCTCAGCTGGATCTTCGGCTATCCTTTCGCCATCCTGCTCATGGTGCTGTGCGCGGTGTTGCCTTATTTCTACTTCAAGCGCAAAGGCTGGCTATAGGAACTGCCTTTGGGAGCATGTGCGACGGCACCTCGCCAGGCCGGCCGTCATTATGTAAAACCGTGCTTTGGCGACGGGATATGGGCGCTGGAAGGAGGAACAGGCGAATGACCGATCGATCCATTTATTTGGGGCTCGCTGCGGCCGGTGCACTGGCGGGCCTCGGCGTGCCGCTCGCTTCTGAGGCGGCTCCGGCCGCCGCCCTTGACGTCTCGGCCAAGCCGCCGCTCTTGCAGCTGGTGGACAATGACGACAAGCGCTATTGGCGCCACCACCACGGCCGAAGCGTGCATGTGCGCGAGCCCTTCACCGCCGTCGATGTCGATCCTGGCACCCATGTGGAGGCGCCGTTCGCCAGCGTCCATGTCGGCCGCTATGGCACCTGGGTCAGGGCGCCGTTCGTCGATCTCTTCGTCCCGCGCTAACTAAGTTAGACCTCAGACGAATGACCAGGCAAGCGCCGCGCCCGCGGTGAGCGCGAGCGTGCCGGCGATCCCGGCGCGAAGCCAAAGCAGCAGTGCGGCGGCGAAAAGCGCCAACAGAAGGGCCTCGACATTGAGGCTTGCGATGTCTGCGTTCCAGATGCGCAAGGGGCCGTGCCATTCGGCTTCGACGCGGCCGAACAGCACGTTCAAGCCGAACCAGAGGCTCAAATTCAGGATCACGCCGACGACCGCCGCGGTCACGCCGCCAAGCGCCCCGGCTAATTTCGGGCTCGCACTCAGGCGCTCGATATAGGGCGCGCCGGCGAAGATCCAGAGGAAGCAGGGCGCGAAGGTCGCCCACAGGGTGATGGCGGCTCCCAGCAGGCCAAAAGCGATCTTCGGCTCGCCGCCCTGGCGATAGGCGGCGATGAAGCCTACGAATTCGGTCACGAGGATGAGGGGTCCGGGTGTGGTCTCGGCGAGGCCGAGTCCGTCCAGCATCTCTCCTGGCTTGAGCCACCCATAGGTCTCGACGGCTTGCTGCGCCATATAGGCGAGCACGGCATAGGCGCCGCCGAAGGTCACCACCGCGAGCTTGGAGAAGAACAGGGCTATGTCGGTGGTGACGTGGTGTCGGCCGAACAGGAGGGCCGTCATGAGCAGGGGGGCGATCCAGATGGCGAGCCACAGGCAGACGGTGCCTAGACTGCGGATGAGCGGAACGGACGGTGCCAACTCTGCCGCCGTGGCTTCCTTCGCTGCGGGCTGCGCTTGCGCGACTAGAAAGCCGAGCGCCGCTGCCGCCGCAATGATCAGGGGAAACGGCACCGCGAAGAAGAAGATGGCGACGAACGCTGCCGCGGCGATGGCCCAGGCATGGGGCCGGAGAAGCGCCCGGCGCGCGAGCCTAAGCAGCGCTTCGATGACGATGACGAGGACGGCGGCCTTGATGCCGAGGAAGGCCGCCTCGACCATCGGCAATTGTCCGAAGAGGACATAGGCGATGGTGAGGCCGAGGACGACGAGGGAGCCCGGCAGCACGAAAAGGAGCCCGGCGGCGAGCCCGCCCAGGGTGCCGTGCAGGCGCCAGCCGATATAGGTGGCAAGCTGCATGGCCTCGGGGCCTGGAAGCAACATGCAGAAATTGAGCGCATGCAGGAAGCGGTCCTCGGGGATCCATTTGCGCTCATCGACCAGCATGCGGTGCATCAGCGCGATCTGGCCGGCCGGCCCGCCAAAGGACAGCACGCCGATCTTGGCCCAGACGCCAAGCGCCTCACGGAAAGATGGTTTGGATGCAGTCGGTGTTACGCCCATGGCAGCTCACTCCGCATGCAGGCAATAGCCCTACGGAGCGGCGCTTGGGCAATGATGCCTCACGGGGCGGCCGCGGAGGCCCCAGCTCCCGATCCTAAAGCCGGCGCCGCGTCCAGGCAATGTTGGCAGGCAAGGTGCTGAGAGGCGCGTTGGTTTGGCGAACCGTGCACGCGCATGCTAGAGCGCTTTGCCGTCAGGTTCCAATCGCGACAGCGCTCTAGCTCTTTGCTGGAGCATGAGAGGGAGCGCAAGGCCCAAGCCATGGTGACGACACAACTGCTCCAGGTGGCGGTGTTCCTTGCCGCCGCCGCCATCGCCGCGCCGCTCGGCCGATTCTTGCGCATGGGCGCCGTGCTCGGCTATCTCGCCGCTGGCGTGGCCATCGGCCCGTTCGCGCTTGGGCCCTATTACGCGCTCAACGACGTCGAGAGCGTGTTGCATTTCGGCGCGTTCGGCGTCGTCATGCTGCTGTTCGTGATCGGGCTGGAGCTCCGCCCGGTGCGGCTTTGGGCCATGCGCTCGGCCATCTTCGGCCTCGGCACGGCGCAGCTCGTGGCGACGTCGCTGGTGCTGGCCGCCATCGGGCTCCTGCTCGGGCTCGCCACCGGTCAGGCGCTGTTCGTCGGCATCGCGCTGTCGCTCTCCTCCACCGCCTTTGCGCTGCAGGTGCTGGAGGAGAAGAGCGAGATCAATACGCGCCACGGCAGGCTCGCCTTCTCGGTGCTGCTGTTCCAGGACCTCGCCGCCATTCCGCTGATCGCGCTTGCGCCGCTGTTCGCGGTCGGCGGCGCCGAGCGGCCGGCCATGGACATCCGCGCCGCCTTGCTCGCCATCTTCACCATCCTTGGCGTCATCGTCGCCGGGCGCTTCCTGCTCCGCCGGCTCTTCCGCTTCGTGGCGGCGACCGGGGTGCGCGAGGCGATGACGGCGAGCGCGCTGCTCACCGTGGTGGGCGTGGCGCTGGTGATGCAGGCGGCAGGATTGTCGGCGGCGCTTGGAGCCTTCATCGCTGGCGCGCTGCTTGCCGATTCGGAGTATCGCCACCAGATCGAGGCCGATATCGCGCCCTTTGAGGGGCTGCTGCTCGCCGTCTTCTTCATCGGCGTCGGCATGGCGATCGACCTAACGGTGCTGGTGGGGCGTCCGGCCGAGCTGATCGCCATCGTCGTCGGTCTCGTCGCCATCAAGTCGGTCATCCTGTTTGTGCTCGGCCGCTGGTGGGGGCTCGCAAACAATGCCGCCCTCCGCCTCGGGCTCGTGATCAGCCAAGGCGGCGAGTTCGCCTTCGTGCTGTTTTCGGCCGGCGCGCTAGAAGGCGTCATCGACCGGCCATTGGCCAATCTGCTCACCCTCGCCGTCACCCTCTCCATGGCGACGACGCCGCTCCTCTTGATGGTCGACGACCTGAGGCGCAAGGCGCGCAAGCAGAAGGAGCCCGACTACGAGATGCCGCCCGGCGGCGACCAGCATGTGATCATCGCGGGCTTCGGCCGCTTCGGCCAGATCGTGGCGCGCGTGCTCAGGGCGCGGCGCATTCCCTTCACCGCGCTCGATACCAATATCGAGCAGGTGGACTTCGTCCGCCGCTTCGGCGCCAAGATCTATTATGGCGACGCCGGACGCCTCGACATTCTGCGTGCCGCCCAGGCCGACAAGGCGATCGCCTTCGTGCTCGCCATCGACAATGTGGAAGGCTCGCTCAGGGTCGCCGAGACCGTTCGCCAGCACTTTCCGGACCTGCCCATCTATGCGCGCGCGCGCGACCGCATCCATGTGCACCGGCTGATGGATCTCGGCATCACCAAGATNNTTAGCGAGGCCGAGGCGAGGCGGCTTATCGAGACGTTCAAGCGGCAGGACGAGCGGCGTCTCTACCAGGACTACAAATATTACACCGACACCGAGAAGGTGCGGGCCAACGCGCTGACCGCAGCGATGGAGCTCGAGGAGCTGTTCGCTCGCGACGTCGAGGAGCTGCCGGACGGGGACGGTCCGCTCGTCAGCGCCGAACGGCGAGATGGTCGAGGATCAGCCGGTTCAGCTCGGAAGGATGGGTGAACGGGCTCATATGCCCGGCGCCCTTCAGCACCTTGACGGTGGCATCGGGCAGCGTCGCCCCCAGCATGTCGACCACCGCCCGGGCCGGCGCCCGCGTCTTGCTGCCCACGATAAAAAGGCAGGGTGCGGTGACGGCGGTGTAATCGCTCAAACCCGTTTCGGCGTCGATCGCGATGGTGATCTCGAGCGCCACCTTGCGGATGGTGGCGGCGATGGCGGCCTTGAAAGGCTCCGGCGACAGCCACCATTTGAAGCGGCCGAGCCAATAGCCCATGAAGGCAGCGGCTGCGGCACGATCGTCGCCCCTGGCGACGGCGGTGAGCACGGAAAGCCCAAGCCGCTCGATCTCCGCCCATTCCGGGCGGCGTTCCAACCGCAAGAGATGGAAGGCGACCGGCTCGACCAAAGTGAGGCTCTTGACCCGGGGGCCGAGCTGGCGGGCCGCTTCGAGCGCCAGCGCCGCACCGTAGGAGTGGCCGACAAAGTGGAGCGGGCCCTTGGTCTTGTTGGCGAGCGCGGTCAGCACGGCGACGTCGGCGTCCAGCGCGAAGGGCGTGCCCAAGGGCCAGGGGTCGGAGCGGCCATAGCCGATGAAGTCGGGGGCGAGCACGCGCGCGTCCTGCTTGACCTCCTCGATCAGCGGCAGCCACTCTTTATGCGACGCCGAGCTGCAATGGCCGATGAGCACCGAAGGAGGGCCTTTGCCCTCGTCGCGATAGGCGACTTTCAGGCCGTTGATGGCAAGCTCTTCGAGCATCCGCTTCCCTTAGACCGGCGTGCAGTCAGCGGCTCGGTGGCTCGATCTGGCCTCGAGTTTGGAGCCAGGTGAAGATGCTCCAACACAAGGCGGCCCATGCAGCACCGATGCACCAGCCGGCGAGCACATCGGTTGGATAATGGACGCCGAGATAGACGCGGCTGATGCCGACAGCGATCGTAAGCAAGATCGCCAGGCTCAGGAAATAGACTTTGAATCGTAGGGACCCGTGCAGACCAGCAAGAAGAGCGCCGAGGGTGAGATAGATGATGGCCGAAAGGGTTGCATGTCCGCTCGGAAAGCTTGTGGTGAAGACGCGGGCTGCATGGGGGACGAGGTCGGGCCGCGGACGCTCATAGACCAGCTTCAGAACATTGCTCAGCAAGACCCCGCCACCGACCGCTGCCAAGACCCAGAACGCGGCTGCGCGCCGATGCGCCATGAAGAGATAGATGACCACCGCGCAAAAAACGACGCTTAAAACGGCATAACTGCCCAAGGCCGTAATGTCCCGGGCCATTTCTTCCATCCAGGGCGGCCCGATCGGGTTGGACAGATCATTGGGGGTGCGGAAGAAGAGAAGGATCGTCTGATCGAACTTTGTCGCGTCGCCCTCCACCATCTCATCGGCAATGCGGCCGAAGGCAAGCACCAGGCCTGCGATGGCGAAGATCGTTGCCAGCATCCAGATTTCGGTGCGACGGCGCAGTCCCGCACTCTCGTTCGCTGCAATTTTTCCCAGTCGAGGTCCCATTGCGGATCCGCAGGTGAGCGCCTTCAATCCGGATGAGGGCCCTCTTTTTTGTTCTCAAGCACCTTGCCCGACTGCGCATCCACTCCGACTTCGTACACGGCACCGCCGCTCTTGATGTCGAAGGAGTAGCGGAGACCGCCGTTCTCGCGTTCAAATTCTTCGTCGGTGATCGCTCCCGCCCTCGTTTGCAGAGCGATGGCGCGGGCTTGCTCCATGTTGATCTTCGCTCCCGTCGCCAGTTTCTCGCCCGTGTAGGCGACCGAATGACCCGGCAGCGCGGATACCAACCCGACAAGCGTTAGACCGAAGGCGATAGCTCCAAATCTCATCATTGCAGTTCTCCTCTCCATGCAGGGCTCGAAACGAAGGCTTACCCTTTCTGAGGGAAGCTACGGTGTTCCTAGATTGTGTTCCACAGAGGGTCCGGCCTTGATATGCATCAATCATCTCATCGAGGTTCCGCCCGTAGTGGGGAAAAAGGGACCTGCATGGGCTGGCAGGCTATATGGTGGGATGGATGATCTGAAATTGCTCTGAGCAGCCAACAGCGATTGGAGAGGCGGTTGCCCGTCGCTGTTGCGGGAACTGCTCGAACTGCCATCCTAGTCAAAGTTGAACGAGGTCCGGGCCCCCGGCACGGTCGCATTCCCGACTGCCGCCTTTCGACCGTCAATCGCGAGCCTGGAGCTATGGCACTCCAGTGATCGAAGCATGCTCACGCTAAAGTGAGGTGTCGGCTCCCTCCGAGGTCCTTAACTTTGCTCCTCGACTTTGTTCCTCGGCGGAGAGTTCCCGGCATGCAAAATAAGGTTCCCGAGGTCACACTCGGCTTCTGGATCATCAAGATAGCCGCAACGACCCTGGGCGAGACTGGCGGCGACACCGTCACGATGACGATGGACTTGGGCTACCTGACCGGGACGGCGATTTTCCTTGCGTTGCTGGTGGTGCTGGTTGGCCTGCAGATCGCTGCAAAGAAATTTTACCCCTTCCTTTACTGGGCCACGATCGTGGCCTCCACCACATTCGGCACGACCATGGCCGATTTTGCCGACCGCTCTTTGGGCATCGGTTATACCGGGGCCTCATTGCTTTTGTTTTTCTGCGTCATGGCTGTTCTTGGTCTGTGGTATTGGTCGATGGGGTCGATTTCTGTCGAAACCGTCAATTCGCCAAAGGCCGAAGCATTTTACTGGGCAGCAATTACATTCTCCCAGACGCTAGGGACCGCGCTTGGCGATTGGATAGCCGATGACACGGGTCTCGGCTACGAAGGTGGCGCCCTGGTATTCGGCGCCGGGTTAGCGGGCCTCGCAGGAGGCTACTATTGGACGAACGTGTCGCGCGTCTTGCTGTTCTGGGCTGCGTTCATTCTGACACGCCCCCTGGGTGCCACCGTGGGCGATTTGCTCGACAAGCCCTTGAGTCACGGGGGCCTTGCCTTGAGCCGTCCAATTGCCTCGGCGGTCCTAGCGATTTTTATTGTCGGGTGTATCCTCGTCCTGCCTCAAAGGGCAGGCGGCCATCCGGGAGAGAGCCAGGGGGCGGGATAAGTGCGCACGACTAGCGGCCTGCGTTCAGAGCAGCCATCCGAGAGATCATGATGCCGGCGGGAGCTGTGGGAGATATCTCCTCGATCAGCTACTTCAAGGCATTCTGCATTGGCTTGTTCCAAGCATTGGCCATCGTGCCCGGCGTGTCCCGCTCAGGGGCTACGATCGTGGGCGGACTGGCGATGGGCTTGACGCGGGAGGCGATCGTCGAATTCTCGTTCCTCCTCGCCGTTCCCACCATGCTTGCGGCGACCGGTCTCGACCTGCTCAAAAACGCCTCCTCGTTCTCGGCCGAGCAGGCCGGGGCGCTAAGCGTGGGCTTCATTGCCTCCTTTGTGGTGGCGATGCTGAGCATCAAGTTCCTGCTAGCCTTTGTGCGCACCCGCACATTCATTTCCTTTGGGATTTATCGGATCGCGGTCGCGCTCATCTTCTTCTTGTTCGTTGGGTAAGCGCCCGCCCTCCTGCGAGGGGAGTGCCCGCCGCTTATAAGAGGCGGGGGAACTACCCTCTTACGCGGCGGGGTGCGCTTCGGCCGCGGTGGCGGCCTTCTGCACCGCCTTCTGCACCTTCTCGAAGGCGCGCACCTCGATCTGCCGGATGCGCTCGCGGCTCACGCCGAACTCGCTCGACAGCTCCTCCAGCGTCAGAGGCTCATCGGACAGCCGGCGGGCCTGGAAGACGCGACGCTCGCGCTCATTCAGACCTTTGAGCGCGTTGGTGAGCATGTCGTGGCGGTGACCCTTCTCCTCGGATTCGGCGAGCGCGGTCTCCTGGTCTATGGTGTTGTCGACCAGCCAATCCTGCCACTCGCCGCTCTCGGAATCGTTGCGCACCGGTGCGTTGAGGGAGCTGTCGCCGGCGAGCCGCCGGTTCATGGAGATGACGTCCTCCTCGGTGACGCCGAGCTGGGTGGCGATGCGCTTCACCTGATCGGGCCTGAGGTCGCCCTCCTCCAGCGCCTTCATCTGGCTCTTCATCTTGCGCAGATTGAAGAACAGCTTCTTCTGGGCGGCGGTGGTGCCCATCTTCACCAGGCTCCACGAGCGCAGGATATATTCCTGGATGGCGGCGCGAATCCACCACATGGCGTAGGTGGCGAGCCGGAAGCCCTTGTCGGGATCGAAGCGCTTCACCGCCTGCATCAGCCCGACATTGCCTTCGGAGACCACCTCGCCGATGGGGAGGCCGTATCCGCGATAGCCCATAGCGATGCGCGCCACGAGCCGCAGATGCGAGGTGACGAGCTTATGGGCCGCGTCGCGGTCGCCATGCTCGCGCCAGCTCTTGGCGAGCATGAACTCCTCCTGCGGCTCCAGCATCGGGAATTGGCGAATCTCTTCGAGGTAGCGCGTCAGTCCGCCATGCACGCTAACACTCGGCAAGCTCTTCGAAGCCATGAGGGCAAGTCTCCCGCAGCCGCGCACGGCCGCCTTATCGTTCCACCAAACCGCCCCCCGGCGCCCCTTTATAGTGCGTTTGCCTCGAGGATAAAAGCCGGCCAGGCGTTCACAGTTCCTTGAATGCTTGCACGATTTCAGCGAGATCCGGAGGCAGGTCACGATTAAATTTCAGCAAGGTGCCGCTCACCGGGTGCGTGAAGGAGAGCCTCGCGGCGTGCAGGGCCTGGCGGTGGAGCAGGGCGAGCTTGCCGCGAAGCGGCTCCGGCAGAAGCGTGAGTTTGGTCTTGAAGCCTTGGCCATAAAGGGGATCGCCGATCACGGGCGTCCCGATATGGGCGAGGTGCACGCGCACCTGGTGGGTGCGGCCGGTCTCCAGCGTGCATTCGACGAGCGACGCCACGGGGCCTTGGCGGTCGCCGCCCGCGCGGCCAAAGGTCGCGAGCACGTGGTAGTGGGTCACGGCGTCGCGGCCCTTACCCGCGGCAAGCACCGCCATCTTGATGCGGCTGGTGGGATGGCGGCCGACGGGCGCGTTGATGGTGCCCTTGGTACGGGGCGGTGCGCCCCAGACGAGCGCGAGATAAGAGCGTTCCAGCGCGCCCGAGCGGCCATGGTCGGCAAACTCGGCGGCCAGCGCTCGATGGGCCCGATCGGTCTTGGCCACCACGAGCAGCCCGCTCGTTTCCTTGTCGAGGCGGTGGACGATGCCCGGCCGCACCACCCCGCCGATGCCCGAGAGGCTCGTGCCGCAATGGGCGAGCAGCGCATTGACGAGGGTGCCGTCGGCATTGCCGGCGCCTGGATGCACCACGAGCCCTGCGGGTTTGTCGATGACGATGAGGGCGTCATCCTCATAGACCACGGCGAGCGGGATGGCTTGCGCTTGCGGGGTGGCGGGCGCCGGAGGCGGTAAAGTGACCTCGAAGTGCATCCCCGGTTTGACCCGATATTTGGCGTCCATTATGGTCGCGCCGCCAAGGGCCACGTGGCCCTGCTTGATCAGAGCTTGCACCCGCGTGCGGCTCAAGGAAGGCAGGCGGTCGCTCAAGAAGCGATCGAGCCGCAGCCCGGAATGGCTCGCCTCGGCGTCTGCCGTAAGGGGCGCGTCTGGATTTGTCGCGATAGTCGCAGTCGGATCGGTCATGAGGCTCTAGGTAAAGTGGCTCTAGCGAGCGAACCCGACAATGCGCCCCTGCCGGGGGCGGTATTCACCCCGCGACAGGTGCGCCTGCTCAAAGTCGCCGTGATCGGGATGGGGATCCTGCTCGTCGGCGGCTTTGCCTTCGTGCTCGCTGCCATTGTCTATCAGGCCTTCCATCCGGGGCAAGCGGGCTTAGGCAGCGGCGCGGCGCTCGATAGGGGCGCAAGCGCAAGCATCGATCTTCCGGTGGCCAAGGATCAGAGTGTCGCCGCCATCTCGCTCGACGGCAACCGGCTCGCGCTAACTTTAAGCGGAAGCGAAGGGTCGGAGATCGCCGTCATCGACCTTACGACGGGTAAGCTCATCGCGCGGGTGAAGCTCAAGCCGCAATAGACCTTGATCGGCTCGGGGAGCCAAGCTATAGCTCTGGCCCGATCGGAAGCCCTGTTCGTCTAGTGGCCTAGGACGCTGGCCTCTCACGCCGGAAACAGGGGTTCGAAACCCCTACGGGGCGCCAATAAAATCAATGGCTTAGTGCAAGCCACGACTTCCGTGTCAAAAAACGTCTAAAATTTGGGAAGCCGTGACCTCTCTCAAGAGGTAAGCGCCCCCCGCTTGCCGTGATGTTGGCATTGCCGCTGGGCTCGCGATAACTGTGGCAAAACTGAACGCAAGCCGAAGGCTTCACGGAGATTGCCCGCCACCACCACCGCCGCCACCGCCACCACCACCACCACCATTCCCGTTCTTTTTATTCCCGTTATTATTATTGTTCAAAATCACGCCGATTCCAACTGCCCCCCCGACGACCCCCGCGCCAATGACATAGGGCATGGCTGGATGGCTGACGGCGTACTCCTGATTTTGGCCTTCAGGCTGGTTCTCACCATGATTTTGGCCGTCAGGCTGATTCTCCCCATGATGAATAGCACCAAGGCCTATCGCGGTACTTCCTAAGGCGAAGGCCACCTTGTCCGCAGGCCATTTGCTTGGAGGTCCAGGGGGACCTCCATTGGGGATGTCGGTGCCCCATCCCGCCTTCGAGAGCGTCTGGGAGCCAGCGTCATTCTGCACCAGGAGCTTGCTATTGCTCACCAGCAGCACACCATATTTCCCCTTAATGGGCCCACCCCAAAAGTCGGTGCCGCGCACGGCGAGCGCCGCCACGGGCGTAGTCACCGTGATATGCTTATCGCGCATCTCGCTGAGGCGGCCTGTCGCGAAACGGAAGGCGCCCCGGGTCGCGTTCAGTGCGGCTTCGCCGACGCCCGCGTCGGGATCGAAGACGTAACGGTCGATGACGACGCCTGCGTTCTCACCAAGCGTCAGCTCGGTCTTGTCGCGGAAGGTGACTTGCAGACGCCCATTGGCCCCCGTGCGAAGCTCGTCCTTCATATGCAGGACCGTGCCTGTGTTGGCCGTCGTGGTGCTGCCACCTGAGATGACTTGTGCCTCGTTTTCGACCTTGGTGACGATGCCCACAGCGGGGCCTTCCGCAGCACGAGCATCAAAGGTCAAAGCGAAGAAAAGGAGGATCGCAAGGACGCGTAAGAAAGATGGCAATATGCCATGAGCCCCGGATGCATATCCGCCGCCACCGCACCGCACCTTGGTGGTCGAAGCAATAGTGGCAAGGGCAATTGTGGTCCCGATCACGATGCCACCACGATTTCTGGAACTCTCCTGAACGCTGGCTTATAGCCGATAAGCGACAGAGCAGCTGTGGCCGAGCAGTCACAAACTCGCATAAACTAATATAGCGGGGCGCTCAAGTACCCTAGCGGCGCGGAACGCCTCAGCACATGAGGTGGACCAGCGGGAGGGTGGCCAAAGGCGTGCGCTATGGCATGCCGGGTGCTGTCCTATATTTGCGGCTCAGTGTCCTGATTCTCTCAGGTTCGAACGAAATTGACCATCCGGCGTTCTTCAGTTGGCTGTTGTTTCAAAAAACCAGGAGGAAAGGAAATGCGTAAGGTGGCGATTGCCTTTAGCGCGACAATTGCATTCGTGATCGCTGGAGGTTTGGCCTGGAATGCTCAAGCAGCATCATTGGCCGGGACTGCCCCCGCAATGAATTACTCGCCCGTCGAAAAGGTTGCCTGCGGCGGTCCGGGCCCTAATTGCCCATGGGGACGTACTTGGGTCTGCCGTCCGCGAGGCTGCTGGTGCGCGCCCTGTGGTCGTTATTACGGCGCTCCCTATGTTCACCCGTTGCGGCCTTGGCGCTGGCGTTATTAGCCGATCAACGTCAGAGAGGCCGCCTCCGTCGGATCAAGTATATCGAAAAGTCTATCAGGCGGCTCGTTCCGTTGCGGATCAAGTGATCTTCATCAGCGAGCATTCACATCGCGCCAAGGCCACGGGCGAGGATATTGCCGATGGGCGCTTCCTTCGATTTGAACACGTTCGAGACGTAGCCGAGTTCCTGAAGGAAAGCGCGATACCCGGCGAAATCATCCTTTTGAAGAGCTCGGCCAGCCTGCATCTCGAGAGATTGATGCTGGTTTTTTTACCTCGGTGCGTTGCGCGGCCGCCCGCTCCATCATGACTTCTGCTCGATTCCCCCACGCGCATTCCGGCGGGGCTTCTGCCTGAGCGGTGCTCGCCCGGCTTCAACAGGGCCGCCGGTGTCGTAAGCTCTTAGGCATCTCGCTTGGATATTCTAACCAGCCGGTATTCGTGCCAGGTGAGAACAAACACCAGCACATCAAATATCGTGAGTGCAGTGAGCCCGACGGAGAAGACATGCCAGAGCTGATAGCTCTGGTAACCAATCAAAAGGCCAAGCGCGCCCAGGAAGGCCGGATAGGCCCAGGCCCAGCCTCTCATCACGGCAAGCACCAAGGCAAGCTTCACTGAGCCATGGCTCAGAAGGAAGAACGCGGCCGCGGCCTTGGAACTGACCGACAAGTCCTGAGCCACCCGCAAGAGATAATTTGCGATCAGGTCGTTCGGATCTTCGAGTAGTTCGCCTTGCGTCACGAACTTCGCGATTCTTAGAACTGCATCGGTGCTCATCGCACTGAGAAGAGCACCGCCAACGATTTCCAAGAGGCTGTGGAGGGCCTTGAGGAGAAGAGCGATTTCAAAAAGCCGATGAACATTCGCTTCCTTGATCAGGACCCGAATGCTCATTTGGCTATATGTCCCCTTTTTAATGTTCGTCCGTGACCAGCAACGAGCACCGAGCCGCGCGCTAGTAGGCCCGTATGTTATTTCCATCGATTGTCGCCGAGGCCATTCGCCATGCCGCCGTAGAGCCAGTGCTGGATAGAAACGAGAGGGTTCACGTGCGCAGGTGATATTAACTCCTCGCGACGGCGATCTTCTCAAGCGCTGCTTGCAGGCCTTTCGCCAGCTTGACCGCATCGTCGTTGGCCCAGAAATGGACGAAAAAGACACGCGGCTGCTCGTTGAGCATATGGCTGTGGATGGCCGTCACCTCGATGCCGTTCTCGCGCAGCGCACGGATCATCGGGTTGACCTCTTCCGCCGTCACCACGAAGTCGCCGGTTATCGCTGCCTTGCCGCCGCCGGTGGGCTGGAAGTTGATTGCGATGGCGGTACCCATGGCTGGTGGAACCGGCATACCATCCTCGGTGATCGCCTGCTTGCGCGGCACTGAGAACTGATACACGCCGCCATTGACCTTACCCTTCACGCCGATGGCCGCATCCAGCTTATCGGTGTCGAGCTCGATTTGCGCCTGGGCCGCAGGCGCCGCTGGGGCCGCGAATGGTGTCTCACTCTCCGCGAGCGCGGCGCGAATAACTGTCGCCATGGCGACGGGGTCACCGTGACCATGAATATGCATGTAGTACGTGGCTGGACTCGCGCGCATCAGATGGTTATGAACCGCAGTGATTTCGATGCCGCTTGCTAGCAGTTTGCTCATGACCGGGTTGACCTCGGTCTCGGTGAGCACGAGGTCACCCATGACCACCGCACTATCTTGCATCGGTTCGAAGGCAAGCCATCCGCCGAGCGCCAAAGCAGGTTTTATTGCGACGCCGTCGAGCGTCACCTGGAGATCGGTGCGTGGAAGGCCGTAGCGATGGACTTCGCCTTGAACCGAAGCCGTCTTGCCAAACGCCGTGTCAACCTTTGTCCAGTCGATCTCATCCGCATGGGACTGACCCGCAAGTGCGAGCGCGAGACCAAAGATCGGAACTAAGAGTTTGCTACGCATTTTACCTTCTCCTCGATTGGCTCGTTTGCTGGCCTCATCCTAACCCTTAGGCGGCCAGCCGTGGGTCTCCGCCTGAAGACTCCGGCACCAGGTATAAAGGGCATCGTAGATCACCATGCCGTGCTCCAGCATTGTGTGGTCATCAGGGACATTCGTCGACAAGCCGAGCGAGATGGCGAATAGTCCGCTGCATTGAGGCGCAAGATCATGTCTGGATGTGTCGGCGCCGCGGACGATCAAGGCGAGGCGCTGGAGCGGCGGATCAGCGATGTCGTAGATGCGGAGGAAGGTGTCGAACGAGCATCGCTCGCCCTCATGGGTGAACTCGACGTCGGGTATGTCATAGGGGACAGCCCCCATAGCCTTTGCTTCCGAAAGCACCCGCTCGGCCGGCACATAGATGAACTCGGCCTCGGGGTCGATGAAGCGGCGGATGAGCCAAGGGCACGCAATACGGTCGATCTTGGGCCGCTCGCGGGTGATCCACTTACTCCAGCCGCTCGTAAGCTGCCTGCGGGTGGAAAACCCTTGCGCGACCCAAGCGGCGAAGCCACCTTCGAGATAAGCGGCCTCTCGGCCGCATTCACCCAGCGCCTCGGCCGCGCCCTGGGTCGCCTCGGCGCCGTGGCTGCCATAGACGACAAAGCGCTGGTCCCTCGCGGGTTTGACCTTCCACTGATCAGGGCTTTCGGGCATGCGGCGGGCGCCGACGATGAGCCGGTCATCGGCGTCGAAATTGGCGTCCGTCCGCACGTCGAGCAGGACGGGCGCTCTAGCGGTGCCAAGCTCAAGATAGAGGTCAGTCGGTGAAATTGGTTTGAGCCTATCCATGCGCAATCCTCTCGAGAAATCGAGCGCTGCGCAGTGCTTGGACGGCCAACCGTCTGACGGGGAGACTGCACGTCCCCGAAGCACTCATACTACGGCGGATTGCCCGGACGCCTTCGGCTACTGCGACTTCGCGCTCGGCGCGTTCGGCATCGAGACGCCGATCAAGGAGGGCGCGAAAGAGATTATCTGCGGGGATTGGCGAGAACGGCGCGACGAGTGTGACCAACAGTTGGGAATACCTCTTTGATACCGGCTTGGTTTCTGAGGCTGATGCTCACGCTTGGGCCAGCGAAGTGTGGCAGAGCGGAAGCGATGAAGAGGCCGAGGACGAAGGCGAGGATGAAGAGGTCGCTGACGAGGACGAGGCGGACTGACTCGAAACGAGGTGTAAGATTATATTCCGCGGTTGGAACCTGCTTCAGTGCCGCCGCGTGGATGACGCAATCGATGTCGCGCATCGCCATCTCGAGCCGGTCCGCGTCGCGCACGTCGCCGATGAAGTAGCGCAAAGCCGCATGGCGCTCGCTCTGGAATTCGAGGCCCATGTCATATTGCTTGAGCTCGTCGCGGGAGAACACCACGAGCCGCCGCAAATTGGAACGGGTGAGCAGCGTGCGCACCATCTGGCGGCCGAAGGAGCCAGTGCCGCCGGTGATCAGCATGCGGCATTGTCAAGATTGACCGCGCCGCCAGCGAAGCTCCGCGCTCCCAAGGTCACGACTTAACCTGTTGGCTCGTGGCCATCGTCAGGCGCTCCAGGCCACGCCACCGCGCAAGTGCTGCTCCAGCAGACCCGCGTTCTTGACGTTGGCCTTCCAAACGACGTCGAAGGCATCGCCGAGGAGCGGTACGCTGCCCAACAGAAAGTCCAAGCCAATATTGCTGAGCATCCTTGCAAGCGTGAGGGGGGAGGCGCCGGTCTGCCAGGCATGATGCACGATGAGCAGCGAGATGCTGCTCGCCACGGCGTCACCAAGGCCCGGCAAAATGCCGAGAACCGAGTCCCAGCCGAATCGGAGTTTGGTGCCGGGCAGCGCGAACCGGTCGTCCATCATCCGGGCGATCCACTGTGCCTGGATGAGGCGCTGCTCGTGGGTCATGCCCACGGGTGAATAGCCGATTACAGCGGTAGTGGGCAGCGCCGGCATTGCGGGGGTCAATTGCTCCATCAGCTCGAGATAAGCGAGCTTTGCCGCGCCGATGATGCGCCTGCGCAAGCCCTTGAGCCGTACGATGGCACGCGCCGCCACCATTTTGGTTTGTACTGGCTCAATGTCATAGTTGAGCTTGCATCCTGTGCGCCAGGTGAAGGCCGTCGCCACTTCGATCTCCGCTTCGCTCATCATCCGGCGCCAGCGGCTGAGGGGCCGCTGATCGATGCCAACGCCCTCGGCGCTCCGATCGTGTTTGCGGGGATGATGAAAACGCTGCAGCCCGGCATGCAGCGTATCCGTGTTCACGCGCTCGCCGACGGCGAAATCGAGGATATGGTTCAGAGTCGCCTCCGGGGCAGCGACGAAATCCTCGTAACGGACGAACATGGTCCGGTCGGGATAGCGGCGGGCGAAGCGCAGCAGTGTTTGCATCATGTTGCGCCAATAGATGCAGGAGGCAACGAGCGCCGGCAGCCTTGCGGTGGCGGACTCTTCCTCGCCGGTAGCCATGAGGCTTTGTCGCTGCGCCGAAGCAACGACGGCGCGCGGATCGCGGGCGATGAACACAAACTTCGCCTGCGGCAGGAACCGCGGCAAGGCGAATAGCCCGTAAGTATCATTCGCCTTGTCGGACCAACAGCGTGCCCGGGCTGGGTCCTTCTCGCATGCCGGATCAAGCGAGTAGATCAACGGGTAAAGCTGGTACATGCGCCCCAAATGCCTGATGGCGAAGGCATCCCGGATGCGCTGTTGCAGCTCGCGCCGCGCCTCCGGTGGCAACAATTTCAGGACCTGCGCCTCCCGATAGAAGGCGGGAAGCTTGAACAGGCGGTGTAGCAGCCGCGGCTTAATCGCCCAGCGATGCCTCCAGATATTTTGCGTGAATTGGACATAGTTGGGGAAGGCAAATACGCGATCGCTTAGGAAGAAGCTCCGGGCAACGATTCCGGTCCCTCCTCGCGTCGGGCCGACGAAATAGATCAGCCGTTCCAATACCTCCGGCGCAAGATCCCTCGGCGCGGCAGCCGTATTGCTCCCGACCCCGTCTGAATGTTCTGTCTTCTCCGTCAAGCGCCGGGATTCCTCAATGATCCGACATTCCCCAGATGAACTCTGGAACGCCGTGGACGATAGCAGACGGCGGGGTTCCCCGGTAGCCATGGGCGGGCTGCGTAGTGCTCTCGGCGTTTCCGTCGTCCCCGGCATCCCAAATGACGTTTGATCCACCGGTTTGGCCCTTTTCCTCGTCATTCAGACACACTCCTCCCGTCGTGATGACGCATCCGACCCCTTCAGTCCCTACGCTGGAGCCGGTCTTGGTCGCAGTCCGTCGATCAGCTGCAAGAGTTCCTGGAACAATTCCCTCGGCACTGCGANNCCGATCTTCACCAGTTTCTCCCGCAGGCTCGTCAGCGACCACCGCTTGACCGCCTCCGGTAGAGCCAGCGTCCGCATGAAGTTGGCGAGATTGTAGGCCAGCGCATGAAGCTGAAGCCGGACGGCGTTGGCGGCGAAGGAGCAGCATGACAGCCGTGTCCACTTCAGCGCGTTCTTGCCTTCCTTGATGTGTTGTTCTGCCGTGCCGCGCTTGTTGTAGAAGGCGACGACCCGCTCCGCCGGGCGTGACAGGTTGGTAACGATGAACCCGACGCTGGGATAAAGCTGGCCCGGGTGCCACTCGACCTTCGCCACCACGCGGCGCGGTGTCTTCCAGCTTTGCGCCTGGTAGCTGAAGTTGGCGTAGTACCGTCGCACCTCGCTCGGCGGGCGACCGACCGGTCGCTTAAGCAGATACCCGATCCTCTGTTGAAGAATCTGATTGGCAGGCAGCCGGATCGCGTACTTGTAGCGTTCGGCCTCCAGGAACTCGTAGACCTCAGGATTCGCAAAGGCGGCATCGGCGCGGAAGTAGCGACGCTTGAACTTGCCCCGATAGCGGGCCACGACCGGTTCGAGCACGTCCTTCCAACCGTCCGCACTATGGACGTTGCCCGAACGCAGCGCGGACCGTTCCAGATCGCCGAATTGATTGAACACGAACAATGGATGATAGCAGGTGCAGGCGAAGTGACCGTTGTAGGCGGTACCTTCCTGGTCGCCATAGGTCGGGCTCACACTCGAATCCATGTCGAGAACAATTGTCCTCGGCGGTTGCCGGCCATGAACGCGGTCGATCCACTGCCCGGAGAGATCGGCGGGCACGACAAGGTTCTCATTACTAGCGAGCCACTCCGTCTCGAAGCGCCCCATCTGACTGGCGGATGCAGCACAGTCGTGGGCCGCCCTGCCGCCGACAACCCAACGCATGGCCGGGTCCCGCGCCAGCCGGTCGGCGTCGTTCACGTCCTCGTATCCGGCAAGGCGACCGAACACAGACTGCCGCAGCATCCCGATCAGATCATGCCGACCGTT
>PLBV01000059.1 GCA_003135455.1 Hyphomicrobiales bacterium
ACGCGTCTACGTCGCCTGAATATCGTCAGGCCGAGCATTGAATTAAAGGCACGCATCGCGCCCTTTGCGGGCGCGCAACGTCACCGCATCCGCTGCCAGATGTAAATGCACAAAATGGCGCCGAGCGTGGCGACGATGATCGTNNGAAGCCGCCGACCACCGCGCCGATGACGCCGATCAGGAGATTGACCAAGAGGTCCTGCTGCCGGCCCATGAAGTAGGACGCGAGCGCGCCCGCAATCAGACCCACGATGAGAAAGATGATTAGCCCCATGCTCTCCTCCTATGGCTAGGTCTCAAGGCTCCCCGCTGCCTACGCGCTCGGCCGTCAGAAGTGGATGGCGCGGCCGAAAGCGTCGAGCACCGATTCGTGCATCATCTCCGAGAGCGTGGGATGGGGGAAGATGGTTCGCATCAATTCCACCTCCGTCGTCTCCAGCGTCTTGGCAATGGCGAAGCCCTGGATCAGCTCGGTGACCTCCGCCCCGATCATATGGGCGCCGAGCAGCGCACCGGTCTCAGCGTCGAAGATGGTCTTCACCAGGCCTTCGGTGTCGCCAAGGACGATGGCCTTGCCGTTGGCCTGGTAAGGGAAGCGGCCGACCTTGAGGGTGTGACCCGCCGCAAGGGCGGCGTCTTCGGTGAGCCCGACGCTGGCGATTTGCGGCCAGCAATAGGTGCAAGCCGGGATGTTGCTGTTGTCCAGCGGGTGCACGGCTTCGACGCCGGCGATCTTCTCCACGCAAAGCACGCCCTCATGGCTCGCCTTGTGGGCAAGCCAGGGCGGGCCGACCACGTCGCCGATGGCGTAGAGGCCCGGTGCTGTGGTGCGGCACCATTCATCCACCACGATATGGCCGCGATCGATCCCGACCCCCTGCTCCTCCAGCTCAAGGCCTTCGACGTTGCCCGTGATGCCGATGGCGAGGATGACGCGGTCCACGGTGATCGTCTCCGCGGTGCCGTCAGCGTGCTGCAGCGTCGCCGTCACGCTGTCGCTGCCAGGCGCGAGCGTCGCGACCGTGGTTTGCGTATGGATCTTGATGCCTTGCTTGGCGAAGGCTTTTCGCGCCAGCGCGGAGATCTCGGCATCCTCGGACGGCAGGATGCGGTCCAGCATCTCGACCACCGTCACCTCGGCGCCGAGCGTGGCGTAGAAGCTCGCAAACTCGATGCCGATGGCGCCCGAGCCCACCACCAGCAGGGATTTGGGAAAGCTCGTAGGCACCATCGCCTCTTTGTAGGTCCAGATTAGCCGTCCGCCCGGTTTGAGCCCCGCGGGCTGAAGCCCCGGCAGCTCTTTGGCGCGGGCGCCGGTGGCGATGACGATATGCTTGGCTTCGATGTCGGGAAGGGCCTGGCCGTCCTTGCCGGTGATGGCGATCCTGCCATTGCCTCGCAGCCGCGCCGTGCCGTCTATGACGGTGATCTTGTTCTTCTTCATGAGGTAGGCCACGCCGTTGGAGAGGCGCGCCGCTACTTTTCGGCTGCGCTCGACGATCTTGGTGAGCTCGAAGCGCACGTTGTCGGCGACGAGGCCGAACTCGGAGGCTTGGCGCATGGTGTGATAGAGCTCGGAGGCGCGGAGCAGCGCCTTGGTGGGGATGCAGCCCCAATTGAGGCAGATGCCGCCCAGATGCTCGCGCTCGACGATGGCGATCTTCAGGCCGAGTTGGGCGGCGCGGATGGCCGCCACATAGCCGCCGGGCCCGGCGCCGATGATGGCGATGTCGAAGCTTGGGTCAGCCATGGTGCAGCCTACACCAGCATCGTCACCGGGTCTTCGATGAAGGCCTTGAAGGCTGCGAGCAGCTCGGCCCCGAGCGCGCCGTCGATGACGCGGTGATCGACCGACAGCGTCACGCTCATCATGGTGGCGATCTTCAAGGCATCGTCCTTGACGATCGCGCGCTTCTCGGCGCGACCCACGGCGAGGATGCTCGCTTGCGGCGGGTTGATCACCGCGTCGAAGCGGTCGATCCCATACATGCCGAGATTGGAGATGGCGGTCGAGCCCCCCTGATATTCGTGCGGGGCCAGGCGCTTGGAGCGCGCGCGGGCCGCCAGATCCTTCATCTCGTTGGAGATTTCCGACAGGCTCTTCACTTCCGCGGTGCGGATCACCGGTGTGAACAGGCCACGGCCTTCAAGCGCCACGGCGACCGCCACATCGGAGGAGCGATGACGCAGCAGCCCGGCGTCGGTCCAGGTGGCGTTGGCGTTCGGCACCTTCTGCAGCGCCATGGCCATCGCCTTGATGATGAAGTCGTTGAGCGAGAGCTTGAAGGCGCGGGGGCCGTCCTTCGGCGCCATGGCGTTGAGGCGGGTGCGGGCGGCCAGCACCGCGTCGAGCTCGCAATCGATGGAGAGATAGAAATGCGGGATGGTCTGCTTGGCCAGCGTCAGCCGCTCGGCGATGAAGCGCCGCATGGTGTCATGCGGCACGAGCTCGTAGCTGCCGGGCTCGTAAAGAGCGAGCACCTGCTCGTCGGAGAAGGTTGGGGCGAGGCCGCGGGCTATCGCTTGACTTCGCGGCGCGCGCACCATGCCGCGCTGCTCCGAGGCTGGCTCGGCGGCTTCGGCTTGGTCTTCCGCTGGGGCGGCCCCACGCGGCTCAATCGCAGCCTGCTCGACATCGGTTTTGACGATGCGGCCGTGCGGGCCTGAGCCTGCGATGGCGCCGATATCGAGCCCGTGCTCGCGCGCCAGCCGCCGCGCCAGCGGCGAGGCGAAGACACGCTTGGCGTGGCCGTTTGTCCCCTCACCCGGCGCACTGCGCAACTCCCCCTCTCCCCAGCGGTGAGAGGGTTGGCCTGCCTGCGGGAAGCTGGAGCTCCGCTCCGGCGAAGGCAGGGGCGAGGGGAAGTCCCGGGCCTCGCCCTTCGAGACGGGCGCTGGCGCGCCCTCCTCAGGGTGAGGCGTTGACACCTCATCCTGAGGAGCGGCCGAAGGCCGCGTCTCGAAGGATGAGGCCATTGCGCCCCTCGCCTGGACCGGGGGGACCGTTTCATCGTCGCCAAGCAGCAGGGCGATGGGCTGGTTGACGGGCACGTGCTCGGTGCCCTCCGCCACCAGGATCCTGCCGATCCGCCCTTCGTCGACGGCTTCCACTTCCATGGTCGCCTTGTCGGTCTCGATCTCGGCAATGACGTCGCCGCTTCGGACGGAGTCACCTTCCCGCACATGCCATTTGGCGAGCTTGCCCTCCTCCATGGTGGGGGACAGCGCAGGCATGAGGATCGGTGTCGGCATTCAAGCGCCTCCGTGTCCGGCGATTTCGGCGACGCCTGCTTCCCAATGTTGGCCGTCGAAGGGCCGCACCTGCATCTCAATGAACGCGCCCTCGTCCAGGCAGCGCATATTCACGCTGAAGCCGTCCGGGTGCGAGCGAGGGACATAGAAGCTCTTTATTCCGCACACGGAGCAGAAACGATGCTTCGCCGTGCCGGTATTGAAGCTGTAGGTGGTGAGCCGCTCTTCGCCCGCGAGCAGCCGGAAGCGCTCAGCCGGCACGATCAGATGCAGGTAGCCGGCGGTCATGCGGCAGATGGAGCAATTGCAGTCGGCGACCTCGATGGCGTCCGGCGCCAGCACCTCGGGTGCGAGCACCTCGAAGCGTACGGCGCCGCAATGGCAGCCGCCCTGCTTCCAGTCCATGGGGGCCTCGTCCACGCCGATCACTCCCGGTAGCAAACCTGTTTGACCGCGGCCACGACCTGGTCGACCGAGGGCAGCGCCAGCTTCTCCAGATTGGCGGCGTAAGGCATCGGCACGTCGGCGCCCGTGACCTTGACCGGCGGCGCGTCGAGATGGTCGAAGGCCTCGATGGCCACCCGCGCGCAGACCTCCGAGCCCACCGAGCAGATGGGCCAGCCCTCCTCCACCGTGACGATGCGGTTGGTCTTACGCACCGAATCCAGCACCGTCGCCATGTCGAGCGGCCGTAGCGTGCGAAGGTCGATGATTTCTGCCTCGATGCCCTCTTCGGCCAGACGCTTGGCGGCCTCTAGCGCGTAAGCAACCCCACGCGAATAAGAGACGATGGTCGCGTCGCGCCCTTGTCTGGCGATGCGCGCTTTGCCGATGGGCAGGACGAAGTCGTCGAGCTTCGGCACCTCGAAGCTCTGGCCATAGAGAATCTCGTTCTCGAGGAACACGACCGGTCCCGGATCGCGGATCGCGGCCTTGAGCAGGCCCTTGGCGTCGGCCGCCGTGTAGGGCGCGATCACCTTCAGCCCGGGCACGCTCGCATACCAGGCCGAGTAATCCTGGCTGTGCTGGGCGGCGACGCGGGAGGCGGCGCCGTTCGGGCCCCGGAACACGATGGGGCAATGCATCTTGCCGCCCGACATATAGAGGGTCTTGGCGGCGGAGTTGACGATGTGGTCGATGGCCTGCATGGCGAAGTTCCAGGTCATGAACTCCACGATCGGCTTCAGCCCCGCAAAGGCGGCGCCGACGCCAATGCCGGCAAAGCCATATTCGGTGATGGGGGTGTCGACGACACGCGCGGGCCCGAACTCGTCGAGCAGGCCTTGCGTCACCTTATAGGCCCCCTGATATTGGGCGACCTCCTCACCCATGACGAAGACGCTTGGGTCGGCGCGCATCTCCTCGGCCATGGCGTCGCGGAGCGCCTCGCGCACGGTCATGGAGACCATCGCCGTGCCCGGCGGGATCTCGGCTTCGTGACGGGGTTCGCGCGGCGCCACGCGGGGACCGGACGGGGGCACCTCGATGTCCGGAGCCTCCTCGCCGGGCTCCCGTCCTGGCCGGGCCTCGGCGTCACCGCCGCCCAAAGGAGCAATTTTGGCCATTTGAGCCATTGGGGCTGATTTGGCCATTTCGGCTATTGGAGCCATTTCAGCCCGCGGGACGCTGACCGCATCCTGCGGCGTTGGAGCCCCCTCTCCCCCATGCGGAGAGGGAGGGGCCGTGCCGGGTCGGGGAGCCGAAACCCCCTCTCCTCCATGGGGAGAGGGAGAGCCAGCCTCGCGCCCGCCAGCCTCCATCGAACCCTCATCGTCAGCCAGCAGCAGCGCGATGGGCTGGTTGACGGGCACGTGCTCAGTCCCCTCCGCCACCAGGATCTGGCCGATCCTGCCCTCATCCACCGCCTCGACCTCCATGGTCGCCTTGTCGGTCTCGANNTCGATCTCGGCGATGACGTCGCCGGCGCGCACTTGGTCGCCAACCCCCACCAGCCATTTGGCAAGCGTGCCCTCCATGGTGGCCGACAGCGTCGGCATCAGAATCTCGGTGGGCATCGGCCTCGATCTCACTCTGAGACTGCGGCAAAGCCAAACGCCACGACGGCACCTAGCGCTGCGATCGTCAGGATAGGCTGGGCGAGCTTTTCCATGGTGGTCCTTCGCTCAAGCCACCACGTCGGTGGTGAGCTCGGACGGGTTGGGCTCGGGATCGTTGGTGGCGAACTCCGCCGCCTCGTTGACCATGGCACGGATATCCCGGTCGATTCCTTTCAGCGTCTCCTCGTCGGCGGCGTCTGAGGCCAGAATGCGTCCGCGCACGAGCTCGATCGGGTCGTGCTGCTCGCGCATCTTCTGCACCTCCTCGCGGCTGCGATATTTGGCAGGGTCGGACATGGAATGGCCGCGATAGCGGTAAGTGATCATCTCCAGGATCATCGGCCCGCCGCCTGTCCGCACCCGCGCGACGGCGGCCATCCCCGCTTCCTTCACCGCCCGCACATCCATGCCGTCCACGCGGATGCCCGGAATGCCGTAGACCGAGCCCCGGTTGTAAAGCTCCTCCGCCCGCGCGCTGCCGCGCTCCACGGCGGTGCCCATGGCATAGTGGTTGTTCTCGATCACATAGACGACCGGGAGCTTCCACAAGGACGCCATGTTGAAGCTCTCATAGACCTGGCCCTGGTTGGCCGCGCCCTCGCCGAAATAAGTGAGGCTGACGGAGATGTTGCCGCGATATTTGTTGGCAAACGCCAGGCCTGTGCCGAGCGGGGCCGGCGCGCCGACAATGCCGTGGCCGCCAAAGAAGTTCTTGGCTACCGAGAACATGTGCATGGAGCCGCCCTTGCCCTTGGCGTAGCCGTGGCGGCGGCCGGTGAGCTCGGCCATCACGCGCCGGGGCTCCATGCCGCAGCTCAGCATGTGGCCGTGGTCGCGATAGGCGGTGATGACCTGGTCGCCCTCCTGCCGCGTCATCTCCATGCCGGTGACGACGGCCTCCTGGCCGATATAGAGGTGGCAGAAGCCGCCGATCAGCCCCATGCCGTAGAGCTGGCCCGCCTTCTCCTCGAATCGTCGGATCAGCAGCATGTCGCGATAGGCCTTGAGCTCCTGCTCCGGGGTGAAGCTCGCGACGGGGGCGGCGTGCTCGGTGCTTTCGGGCTCTGCTCGCGGCTCGGCCGCTGGCAGGGGCGCTTCGGCTGCGACCGGCGCAGCGTCGGTTAGAGTGTCGGGCGCGGTCAATGATGGCCTCCGTCAGGGGTTCCGCCCAGGCCCAACGCTTACACGACTTCAAAGCTCCCTGAAAGGCGGGGGCCTGCGTCCTCATTTCGAGACGACCCACAATCAGGGACGAGCGCGGGGACGTCTGCCGCACTTGACCCTGGCTCCGCGCGGAGCTGACGCGCGCAGCGTCAGCGCTTCGGCAACGCGCCGGTCGGGTCGGTTTGCGCGCGGCGCTTCAGCATGACCAGGTCGTCGGGATGGGCAAGATTGAGGATGGCGCGGGCGCGCTCATCCAGCATGTCGGGGTCGAGGCTTTCAGGCCTGAGCAGCGACACGTCGCGCTCCAGCCGCTGTCGCACCTCCTTGAGGCCGGCGACCTCGCCGTCGAGCACCTGCTTGCGGCGCTCCAGATCGGCGCGCGACTTAAGCCCGTGATCGCCGATCTCCAGATGATAGCCGAAATAGCCGCCAAGGCCGCAGGCGAGCAGCGGAAAGATGAATGAGCGCAGCCGCATTTCGAGCAAAGCCCCGCGCCGGCGCCAACTTGTCTGCCGGACGAGGAGAGAGCATCGGGCCCGCTCGGTTAACCCGAGGTTAGCGGCCGTGGCTCAGCACCGAGCGCCCGGCATAGCGGGCGGCGTTGCCCAGCCCCTCCTCGATGCGCATGAGCTGATTGTATTTCGCCACGCGGTCGGAGCGGGCGAGCGAGCCCGTCTTGATCTGCCCGCAATTGGTGGCGACGGCCAGGTCGGCGATGGTTGCGTCCTCGGTCTCGCCGGAGCGGTGGGACATGATGGCGTTGTAACCCGCGCCTTGCGCCATGCGCACCGCGTCGAGCGTCTCGCTCAAGGTGCCGATCTGGTTGACCTTGACCAGGATGGCGTTGGCGACGCCCTGGTCGATGCCCCGGCGGAGCCGCGTCACATTGGTGACGAAGATGTCGTCGCCCACGATCTGGCAGCGTTGCCCTAGCGCTTCGGTCATGGCGTGCCAGCCGTCCCAGTCGTCCTCCGCCATGCCGTCTTCGATCGAGTAGATCGGATAGTTGGCGACGAGCTCGGCGTAATAGTCGATCAGCGCCTTGCTATCGAGGCTCCGCCCCTCACCCTTGAGGAAATAGCGACCCTCGTCATAGAGCTCGGTCGCCGCCACGTCGAGGGCGAGATAGACGTCCTCGCCTGCCTTGAAGCCTGCAGCCGCGATCGCTGCCATGACGAAATCGAGCGCTTCCCGGGTCGAGGCAAGATTGGGCGCGAAGCCGCCTTCGTCGCCGACATTGGTGTTGTGGCCGGCGCCTTTCAACGCGTGCTTCAGCGCGTGGAACACCTCGGCGCCCATGCGCACCGCCTCGCTAAAGCTCGCAGCGCCGATGGGCGCGATCATGAACTCCTGCACGTCGATGGGATTGTCGGCGTGGGCCCCGCCATTGATGATGTTCATCTGCGGCACCGGCAGCAGCGAGGCCTCGGCCCCGCCGAGATAACGGTAGAGCGGAAGCTTGCGGGAGGCGGCCTCGGCCTTGGCGGCCGCCAGCGACACGCCGAGAATCGCATTGGCGCCGAGCCGCTTCTTGTTCTCGGTGCCGTCGAGCTCGCACAAACGCTGGTCGAGGGCTTTCTGGTTGGCGGCGTCCGCACCTTGCAGGGCTCGGGCGATCTCGCCATTCACCGCGTCCACGGCCTTGCGCACCCCCTTGCCGCCATAGCGCTTGCCGCCGTCCCTAAGCTCATGGGCCTCATGCGCGCCGGTGGACGCACCGGACGGCACGGCGGCGCGGCCGAAATGGCCGTCCTTCAGCACCACGTCGACCTCGACGGTGGGGTTGCCGCGGCTGTCGAGGATTTCCCGGGCGAGGATGGTTGCGATTGCGGTCATGGCTCTGATTTTGGCGTGATTTGCGTGATGGCAGGGTCTAAACGAGCCCTTGCGACTAATTTAAGCCCTCTTAGCGGAAGCGAGCGGTGAGCGAAAGTCGTATGTGCGCCTTTGCCGCCGGTTTGATCCGTGGACCGTCGATCCGATGCCGACTGTGACGAAAGATAACGACACGGGCGCGCTGGTGCTGTTCTCGGGCGGGCAGGATTCGACCGTCTGCCTCGTGGTGGCGCTCGACCGCTACTCGCGCGTGGAGACCATCGGCTTCGACTATGGCCAGCGGCACGACGTGGAGATGCAGTGCCGGCAAAGGGTGAGGAGCGAGGTTGCGCGGCTGTTCCCTGAATGGGCCGCGCGGCTCGGGCCCGACCATGTGCTGGACGTTGGCAGTTTCGGTGCCATCAGCGATACCGCGCTCACCTCCGGCGCCGAGATCGAGATGCTGGCCTCAGGCCTCCCCAGCACCTTCGTGCCGGCGCGGAACCTCGTCTTCTTCACCTATGCGGCGGCGCTCGGCTATCGGCGGGGATTGCGCGTGCTCATGGGCGGCATGTGCGAGACGGATTATTCCGGCTATCCCGATTGCCGCGACTTGACGCTGCGGGCGCTCGAACAGGCGATCAGGCTCGGCACCGAGATGGATTTCACCATCGAGACGCCGCTGATGGCGCTGTCCAAGGCGGAGACCTGGGCGCTGGCTGAAAGGCTCGGCGGGCAGTCCTTCGTTGACCTGATCGTCGAGGACACCCACACCTGCTATCGCGGGATGCGCGGCCTCCGCCATGATTGGGGCTATGGCTGCGGCGCCTGCCCGGCTTGCGAGCTTCGCGCCCGCGGCTTTACGGAGTGGCAGATGTTACGCGCTAGGACTCAGACGGCGACGCGTTGAGTTGGAGTGCGGTGACGTGGACGCAACGGGTTTTTGTCATTGCCCACGTCAGGGCGAGGTGTATGGGGAGGCCTCGGAAGAGGCGCTCGCGGGCTGATGCGTGCCAGAGATTATCATCATCGCCGGACCAAATGGTGCCGGCAAGACGAGCTTCGCCACTGAATACTTAACGGGTGCGAAGGCCGAATGGCCGTTTGTCAACGCTGACGAGATCGTTGGCGGAATGTCCAGCTCTCGGCTCCCGGCGGTGCAGCTCGATATTCGTGCAGGTCGCGTCATGCTTGAACAAGTCGCTAATCTCGTGGAGATGCGAGCGGACTTCGCGCTGGAAACCACGCTCGCGACTCTCGGGTATTCGAAAAAAGTACCGTGCTGGCAGGGCCTTGGATATTCCGTAGGGCTCATCTATCTAAGATTGCCGAGCGCGGAGCATGCGATTGCTCGCGTGCAGCGAAGAGTCTCGGCCGGCGGTCACGACGTGCCAGAAGAGGTCGTGCGTAGGCGCTTTGACAAGAGCCTCGCATATCTTGAGCGCGTCTATAAAGCGCTCGTGAATGAGTGGTATATTTTCGATAGTCTCGAGGGCGAATTTCGAGAGGCGGAGACATGGAAAGGCGAGAAGCGAAGATAGACCTCAGAGAGGTTGAGGCGGCGCTGAAGCGCGCGGCATACACGGCCCTCCATGGGACGCCCAAGGAACACTCTGGCCGCTTTCGGGTAGGCGAAAGACGTAAGGCTGGCTCAGCTGATCTACGGCGTCAAAACCGGCCATGACGGTAAAAAAGTATCCCCACCCCTCAAAACCGTATCTATCCTGCTGCCACCTCGTCCGCTGAGGGGCTCTTCGCGAGGCGTCGTGAGGCGGGACGAATCGGGCACTTGTGCCGCGGGTTTTTGTGCGGCGTGACGTGCCTCCGATGGCCGGCGGCGGTTAATCCCGACGCCTGGCCGGTGCGGTGCCCGCGCGGCTGGTTCGCAAGCAAGCCCGCCGGGCGGCGTTGGGGCTCCGCCCGGGGACACTAGGGTTCTCTGCCAGGAGCTGGCTGACGACCGAGGGCGTCAAAGACAAGGCCGCTGACCTTCGGCGAAAGCGCGGCCCGGCGATCGAACAAACGCCGCGATGGCGCGCCGAAAGGTGCCGCGCGTCCCCACAAGGGATGCGAGCCAAGTGGATTTGCGCTTTTCGGCGCGCCATTCCCCTCGTCATGCGAGGGAGAGAGCAGAGCAAAAACCCGGACGCAAATCGCGTCGCGGGAACGAGAGGGCGTGCCTGTAGCGTGGCTCTTGCCCTCGGTGCTGCAAAGGACCAATTTCCGCCCATGTATGCCGTCAAGGAAATCTATTACACGCTGCAAGGGGAAGGCGCCCAAACCGGGCGCCCGGCGGTGTTCTGCCGCTTCGCCGGATGCAATCTCTGGTCGGGCCGCGAGGCCGACCGCGAGGCCGCGACCTGCAATTTCTGCGACACGGACTTCGTTGGGACAGACGGGCCGGGCGGTGGCAAATTCGCCGATTTCGAGGCGCTGGCCACCGCCTGCCGCGCGGCGTGGGCCGGCAATAGCGGGACGGCGCCGTTTGTGGTGCTCACCGGCGGCGAGCCGATGCTGCAGGTGGACGAGGCTCTGATTGCGGCGCTGCATGCGGCAGGGTTCGAGATTGCCATCGAGACCAACGGCACGCTCCCGGTCCCCCGCGCCATCGACTGGATCTGCGTGAGCCCGAAGGCGGGCGCGCCGCTCGTCCAGCGCTTAGGCGATGAGCTGAAGCTCGTCTATCCGCAAACCGAGCTTGCGCCGGAGGCGCTCGTGGCGCTGGACTTCAAGCACTTCTTGCTGCAGCCCATGGATGCCGGTCCCCAGACCTCGGACAATCTCCGCGCTGCGATTGACTATTGCCTCGCTCATCCCAAATGGCGCTTGAGCCTGCAGACCCATAAGCTGCTGGGGCTTCGTTAATGGCCTTTAGAGCGCCCGCTCTGGTCCGGGCCCGGAAAATCCCCTAAATCACTCGCCATGCGCATCTATAAAGAATTTTTCCTCGAGGCCGCCCACCTTCTGCCCTCGGCACCGGCCGGCCATCCCAATGCCCGGGTGCATGGCCATTCCTTCCGCGTGCGCGTCGCCGTCGATGGCGAGCCCGCCGCTGATACCGGCGTCGTCGTACATTTCGACGACCTCGAAGGGGCCATCGCCGACGCCCGTGACGCGCTCGACCACCGCTTCCTCAATGAGGTGGAGGGCCTGTCGGCGCCGACGCTTGAGCGCATCGCCATCTGGCTGTGGGAGCGGCTTAAGGACCGGCTGCCTGGACTCGCGGAGATCCAAGTCGCGCGCGACACCTGCCATGAGGGCTGCGTCTATACGGGCCCGCGCGCCTGCGCGACGCGTGCGGCGGAATAGCCCCATGACGCGCAAAACCAAGGGACTAACGCAGCTCGGGGCCAACACGGCGCTGCCCCGCTCGCCTGACGAAGCGCAGCTCGAGTGTGTCGCCAACCCGCATCCCGACACGTCTTATGCCGCGCGCTTCACCTGCCCGGAATTCACTTGCCTCTGCCCGGTCACGGGCCAGCCCGACTTCGCCCATCTCGTCATCGACTACTGCCCTAGAGCGTGGCTGCTCGAATCGAAATCGCTGAAGCTCTATCTGGCGAGCTTTCGCAACCATGGCGTTTTCCACGAGGACTGCACGCTGGCCATCGGCAAGCGCATCGTGGCGGCGATCGAGCCCCATTGGCTCAGGATCGGCGGCTATTGGTATCCGCGCGGCGGCATCCCCATCGACGTGTTCTGGCAGCATGGCACGCTCCCCGATGGCCTCTGGCTACCGGACCAAAATGTGCCTCCTTACCGCGGCCGCGGGTGACGCGCGGAATGGGCGACCTCGTTATCACCAATGGCGATGCGGCTGGCGAGCTGCTCAGGCGCACATTGCCAGAAGCCGAGATCCTGCCTTGGCGCGACGTGCTGCATGAGGGCCCGGTCCCGCTCACGCCCTCTCTCGCCGAGCTGACGCGCCTCCGCGCCGATTATCTCGCCCGCCGCGGCTGGGGCGAGCTTGCCCAACTTCGGGCCGACTTCGCCGCGCGGGACGGCGGGCTCGCCCAGAGCCCGTCCTTCGACCGGGTGGTGCTGTGGTTCGAGCACGATCTCTTCGATCAGCTGCAGCTGTTGCAGCTGCTTGACTGGTTCGCCTCCCGGCCGCGCGAGGACGGCTCGCTCCTGCTGGTGCAGGCGTCAGACTTCCTCGGCCGGCAGACGCCGGACGCCCTCCTCGGCCTTACGAAAACAGAGACGTCGGTGAGCGCGCAGCAGCTCGCGCTCGCCGCCTGCGCTTGGGCCGCGTTCCGGCAAGCGACACCAGAGACCTGGCACGCGCCTTTCGCCCTAGACCTGGCGCCGCTGCCCTATGTCGAGCCTGCCGTGAGGCGCATGCTCGAAGAGCTGCCGGGACCCGACGGCTTGTCGCGCACCGAGCGGCAAATGCTGCGGGCGCTCGCGCCGGGGGCGTTGACGCCGGCGGCGGTGTTCGTGGCGGTGCAGCGCCAGGAAGAGGCGGTGTTCATGGGCGATTGGAGTTTCTGGGGCCTGCTCGACGGGCTGGCGCTCGCCGACGAGCCGCTGATCGAGGGGCTGGCAGCGGCGCCGTTCGAGCCGGAGGAGGCTGGCCTCGACCAGGCCTATTTCCAGAGTGAGCCCAGCCTCACGTCCTTCGGCGAGGAGGTCCTGGCGGGTGGCGCCGACCATGCGGCAAAGAACGAGATCGACCGCTGGTGGGGCGGCACCCATCTCACCAATGACGCGCTCTGGCGCTATGACGCCGAGGCGCAGCGGCTCATTGCCCCGGAGTGACCGAGTGCTTCACCAGCCGGTCGATGGCGATCAGCTCGGCGAGCAGCGGCTCAAGCTCGCGCAAGGGCACCATGTTGGGGCCGTCGGAGGGCGCGCGGTCGGGATCCTGATGGGTCTCGATGAACACGCCCGCTACGCCGACCGCGACCGCCGCTCGCGCCAGCACCGGCACGAAGCGCCGCTCGCCGCCGCTATGGCCCCCCTGCCCGCCCGGCTGCTGCACCGAATGGGTGGCGTCGAAGATCACCGGCGCTCCGGTCTCGGCCAGGATCGGCAGCGCGCGCATGTCGGAGATGAGCGTGTTGTAGCCGAAGGAGACGCCGCGCTCGGTGACCAGCACGTTGGGGTTGCCGGCGCCGACGAGCTTGGCCACGACATGTCGCATATCCCACGGCGCGAGGAACTGCCCCTTCTTGACGTTGACCGGCTTGCCGGTCCTGGCAGCCGCCAGCAGCATGTCCGTCTGGCGGCAGAGAAACGCCGGGATCTGCAGCACGTCGACGGCCTCGGCAACGGGGGCGCATTGGTCAGGCTCGTGCACGTCGGTGATAACCGGGACCCCGACGCTCTCCCTGATCTCGGCGAAGATGGGAAGCGCCTCGGACAGCCCCATGCCGCGGGCGCTTCCGGCGCTGGTGCGGTTCGCCTTGTCGAAGGAGGACTTGTAGATGAGGCCGAGCCCCAGCCGCCCCGCCATCTCCTTCAGCGCGCTCGCCATCTCCAGCGCATGGGTCCTGCTTTCCAGCGCGCAAGGGCCGGCGATGAGAGCAAGCGGCAGCCCATTGCCGAAANNTCACGGCGGCGGTCATGGCCGGACCATGCTTCGCCTGGGCCTAGCGGTCAACCGCTAGCGGTCAACCGGCTCGCGCGCGTGTGCCAGCTTCCCGTCAATATAGGTCGCGCACACGGCCCGGTCGTCGCCAAGGGTCATCAACACGAACAGGGTCTCCTCGATCGAGCGCGAGCGCTGCTCGCGGAAGGCAAGTAGTGGCGTAGCCTTGGGATCGAGCACGACGAGGTCCGCCTCGCGCCCCTGCGCGAGCGAGCCGAGACGGTCGTCGAGGTCTAGTGTCCGGGCGCCGCCGAGGGTGGCGAGATACAGCATCTCGAGTGCCCCGATCGGCGCTGCCACGAGTGCTGCCACCTTGTAGGCCTCGTTCAGGGTGGCGAGCAGGGAGAGACTGGTGCCGGCGCCGATATCGGTGCCGACGCCGACCTCGACCGGCCGCTTCGGATCTTTGGCATTGCGCAGATGCAAGAGACCGCTGCCGAGGAACAGATTCGAGGTGGGGCAATGGGCGATGGACGCGCCCGCTCGTTCATGCGGCAAAGCTCGGACTCGGAGAGCCAGACGCCATGGCCGAGGACGGCGCGGCGCTTCACCAGGCCGTAATGGTCGTAGACGTCGAGAAAATCCTTCCGCTCTGGAAACAGCGTGGCGATGAGCTTCACCTCATCGCGGTTCTCGGCGATGTGGGTCTGGAGATGCAGCTCAGGGTTCTCGCGCCACGACGCGCCTGCCGCTTCAAGCTGGGCCGGCGTGCTCGATCCGGCCCAGCGCGGAGAGCAGCCGCCCCTTCCCGTGCCATTTGCCGATCAGCGCCTTGGACTGGTCGTAGCCGCTCCGGGCGGTGTCGCGCAAAGCGTCGGGCACATTGCGGTCCATCATGCATTTGCCGGCAATGATGCGCATGTTGCGCATTTGCGCCTCGGCGAACAGCGCGTCCACCGATTGCGGATAGACGGCGCAATAGACGACTGCCGTGGTCGTGCCGTTGCGGATGAGCGCATCGCAGAAGAAGGCGGCGACCTCGCGCGCGTAAGCCTCCTCGGCAAACGCCTCCTCCACGGGGTAGACGTAGTCGCTCACCCATTGCAGCAGCTCCTTGCCAGGTGCTGCAATGATGCCCGTCTGCACGTAATGGACATGGGTGTCGATGAAGCCAGGGGAAATGATGCAGCCGGAATAGTCCGCTATCGGAGTGTCCGGGGGCAGAGTGCTCCGTATGCTGTCATAGGGACCGGCGGCTTCGATCACCCCGTCGCGGCAGATGACGAGCCCATCCGGCTGATGCCTGAAGGCGCGGGCGGGATCCGCGAGGAAGGGATCGTCGGTGAAGGAGACGAGCGTGCCGCGCAGCGCCGTGACGGTGGCATCGGGCATGGTGCGGTCCTTGGCAAGGCCTGTCGGGCGTCAGATCGTGTTTCTGAGGCCTTTCGCCTGATAAACTGACAGGTATCAGCTCGTCTGCCGAAGTGGCATGGAGTGTCCGTTATGTCAGCCATGATATCGAGAAGCTTGCTGCTCGCCACGAGCTTCCTGCTCGTAATCGGCCAAGCCTGCGCCGACCCGATTGGTGACTGCAATCAAATCGGGGACACGGAAAAGCAGATCGACGGGTGCAGTCAATTCCTCGAGCTCGAGCCCTTTAGCCCCTATGTCGCGCTTGCCCATGGCTTACGCGGCGGCGCGTACAAGCGAGCAGGCGACCTCGACCGCGCCATTGCCGATTTTACCCAGGCGCTCAAGATCGATGCTGGGCTGGTCAGGGTCTATGTGAACCGGGGTATCGCCTATCGCGACAAAGGCCAGCTCGATCAGGCCATCGCCGATTTCAGCCAGGCCATCGCGCTCGACGCGGCATTCAGCGACGCCTACATCAATCGCTGTGTCGCTTATACCGACAAGGGCGAGACGGACCTGGCAATCGCCGACGGCAGCAAGGCGATCGCCATCAGTCCGAACGACGCCGTCGCTTACAACGATCGCGGCGTCGCTTATGAGAAAAAGGGCGAGCTCGACAGCGCGCTTACCGACTATGCCAAGGCCATCACGCTCGACCCGAGCTACCGGGACGCCTATGCCAACCGCGCTGTCCTCTATGAGCATAAGGGCGACAAGGAACACGCCATCGCCGATTATCGCGCGGCGCTCAGCAAGAACCCGAGCACCCAGGACCGCCAAGACCTCGAAGCCGCGCTCAAGCGCCTCGGCGACAGTCCCTGAGCTGTCTCGCCTTGGCAACAACGGCCTACACCAGCCGGCTTTGCTCCACCGCGGCGCCGATGAAGGAGGCAAACAACGGGTGCGGGCTGAAGGGGCGTGACTTCAGCTCTGGGTGGAACTGCACGCCGATAAACCAGGGGTGATCCGGGATCTCGACGATTTCCGGCAAGAGTCCGTCAGGGGAGATGCCTGAGAAGCGCAAGCCCGCCGCCTCGAGCTTGTTGCGATAGCGCATATTCACCTCGTAGCGGTGGCGGTGGCGCTCGGAGATGCGCGTCTTACCATAAATCTCCGCCGCCTTGCTGCCCCCAGCGAGCACGGCGTCATAGGCGCCAAGGCGCATGGAGCCGCCGAGATTGCCGTTGAGGTGGCGCTTCTCCAGCTCATCGCCCCGCATCCATTCGGTCATCAGCCCGATGACCGGCTCCTCCGTGGGTCCGAACTCGGTGGAGCTCGCCCCCTCGATGCCCGCCTCGCGCGCGGCCTCGATCACCGCCATCTGCATGCCGAAGCAGATGCCGAAATAAGGCACGCGCCTTAGCCGCGCATAGCGTGCCGCCTGGATCTTGCCTTCCGAGCCCCGCTCGCCGAAGCCGCCTGGCACCAAGATGCCATGCACGTCCTCAAGATAGGCGGCGGCGTCTTGGCTCTCGAAGGTCTGGGATTCGATCCATTCCAGATTGACCTTCACCTTGTTGGC
>PLBV01000005.1 GCA_003135455.1 Hyphomicrobiales bacterium
AGAGTTAACGTGTCAAAGCCAGCTGGCTGACGACCGTAAGGTCTATTCCAAACGCTTTCCCGTCACGTCGACTTGGTCGGTGCGGGCAAGCGGGGCACTTACGGCGAAAGCGCGGCCCGGTGACCCGCATAAACGCCGCTTTGGCGCGCCGAAAGGCGCCTGCGTGCCGCAAGGCACGAGCCATAGGATTTGCGCTTTTCGGCGCGCCATTCCCCTCGTCATGCGCGGGTGAGGGACGAGATCAAAGCCCGGACGCTGAGATGCGTCGCGGCGACGTGGTCGCATGCCTTGTTCACGTGTCATCGCCCGGCTTGACCGGGCGATCCAGTAACCACGGGAGGTGGCGAGGTTGGTGAGCGAAATCGAGAGGCAAGAGTCTACTGGATGCCCGCTTGCGCGGGCATGACAGATGAAAGGGAGGAACCGGAACGAAGGGGAAGGGGGGAAGGAAGGAGCTATTGAGAGACTTGGGCGACGCGGTTGGTCACCGGGTCCATCTGCATCAGCGCGTCGACGCGCTTGCGCTCTTTCTGGAACTCGGCGAGCTGGCGGCTGGTGAGCTGCAGGCCGCGCGGCACCTGGATGGTCATTGGGTTGACGAACTTGTTGTTGACCAGGATCTCATAGTGGCAGTGCGGACCCGAGGAAAGGCCGGTCGAGCCGACATAGCCGATCACCTGGCCCTGCTTCACGGTGACGCCTGGCTCGAGCCCGTCGGCGTAGCGCGAGAGATGGCCGTAGCCGGTAGCGAAGCCGTTGGCATGGCGGATGCGGATGTAATTGCCATAGCCGCCCTGGCGGCCGACCGCCTCGACGGTGCCGTCGCCGCCGGCCAGGATCGGCGTTCCGGGCGGGGCCGCCCAGTCGACGCCGGTATGCATGCGCACGATGCCGAGGAGCGGGTGCTTGCGCTCGCCGAAGCCCGAGGTGTAGCGGCCGCCCTTCACCGGATTGCGCATCAGGAACTTCTTGGCGCTGTTGCCCTGCTCGTCATAATAATCGACGAGGCCGTCGGGGGTGCGGAAGCGGTAAAAGGCCCGGGTTTGCCCGTCAACGGTCATGGAGGTGAACAGCACCTCGCCCGTGGCGTCGTGGTCCTCTTGTCCGCTGGGCACGTCCATGAACACCTGGAAGGTGTCGCCAGCGCCCACGCGCTGCTTGAAATCCACGTCGTAGGAATGGACGCGGAGCAGCTTGAGGATGGTGTCGGGCGGAAGGTGCTGGGCCAGGGCGGCGTGATAGAAGCTGGTATAGAGAGTGGCGCGCTGCGGATTTTGCAGGGCCTTGATCTGGTCGGCGGCACCGAGGTCTACCGGGTCGTTGGTGGATACGTAATCGCCGTGGCCGGTGCGTGACACGGTGACGAGGTGGATGTCGCCCGGCGCGAATACGCTCACCCTCACCGCCTCCATCTCACCGGTGTCGCTTGGCGCCGGAACGAGCGTGAAGCGGATCTCCTGGCCCGGTTTCAGGTCCTGGGCCGCGAACACCGGCGCCATGGCGTCGACGATGGCCTTGGCCTGGACGGGCTCGCTGCCGACTTTGAGGATCATGCTCATCAAGGTGTCGCCGCGGCCCACGTCGAGGGTCTTCGTCTCGGCGCCGTCGAGCTGGTCGTTCGCGACGTCGTCATTGTCCTCGGGGTCCTCGGCGGTCTTGTGGATCACCGTCATGTTGGGAGACAGCCCCAAGCCGTCCTCGGGGTGGTAGGCCACCTGCTGCAGGCTCCCCACGACGTCATCGCCATTCGCGCCGGCCGCAGCCCCTTCCGCAAAGGCGAAGTTCTCGGCGGCTTGGGATACGAGCTCGCTGATCTCGTCGGTCTTGAGCTCGACGCCGTCGTCTTGCGGCATCACGCCACCGTCGAGGTCGGCGACGGTGACGCTGACGAGCTTCGGCCCGTCGGCTGTGGCATCGCCCTCGGCCCCGATCGGGGTTGAGTCGGAATAGAGCTTGAAGGGATTGAAGGGGGGGAGCTGGTCGGCATCGTCCGGGGCGGCGGTGGCAAGTCCGGCTACGATATGGACGTAGGGCTTGATGGTGATGTATTCGCGTGAGCCCTGTCGCTCGACCACCGTGTCGTGGATGACGTCGCGGGCGATAAAGCCTGCCGAGGACATCTGGATGCGGTCTTCCTTCTGTCCCGTGGCGTTCTGCTTGTCGAGCGCGCGGGTCGCGCTGCGCATGGGCTGCAACGCGGCAAGGCTTGCGCGCCTGATCGAGCTCACCATGCCGCTGCCATCGCCCATGTTCGTGGAGGCATAGATGGCGATGCCGATGAGGCAGACCCCGACCATGCCGGCGAGGCACGTGCTGGCCAGCCATTTCAGCCGGCAGGACGCCCCGTCGTGGCCCGTCTCGCAAAGATAGACGGGCGGCAGCGGCCGGCTCTTCTCGGTCCCGGCTAGATAAATAGAAGGGAGTCCGCGCGCCTGCGCCGGCACGAGGGCCTGCCCAAGCTTACGACGCGCAGTTTGGCTGCGGCGCTGAAACAATCTGCATTCCCCCCGTCTGGCAGCTGCCGCCCGCACGCAATTGTCGCGTACTTTCCCTACTTGAACCTGGCGGTCAGTACCGAAGCCGGTTTTGCTATCCCTCTAGCAGGGTGAGCCCGTGCCGATGGGGGCTCTCGACCGGCCACCCCTCGCCTCGGCCTTCTGGCCGATTGCTTTCGAGGGGAGGAAAAGCCATATGGTCGAGGCGGCTCCCTTCAGCGGCTCCTAACCATACTTAGCCCCGTATGGTTACCCCGCTATTAACAAGCGCAAGAGTGGCGGCGCATTCGGGCAGGAATGTGGCCTCAATGCCACGACCAAGCCGAAAGGGCAAAACCGCCCACAAAAGCAAAAAGCCGCCGCGACGGTGTCGCCGGCCCCTTGACAGGGGGAGCGCCAGTGCTTAAATCACCTCTTCGCGCGGGTTGCTCGCAGCATCTTGCGGGACTAAACGCGACCGCGCGATCCTTCGGACAGAGGCGGAGCTTGACCGAGACGGACTCGGGAGACGCTTCGGCTGTCGTTGACTCTGGGTGGGAGATTTGCTTCCATTGGGGGTTCGGGAGTGTGGCTTCGGCCTCGCTTCCGCCGGCTCTTTGACATTGTGATATGAAGAAAGGGAAACGCGGACGGCGGAGTCCTTGCGTGTCGGTCCTCTAAAAGGGGCCGGCAACGAGACTCTGACGGTCTTGCGTTTTTCAAAGCCAATAGGCGTGTTGCACGCAATCCCTCAAAAGGTTGCGTCGTTTCATGCTTGTTGGGACTCGTCAAAACGCAGCGACCCCTTGGAGTGATTCCTCCAAGGATTATGTCAGAATCGAATTCTCAACTTAAGAGTTTGATCCTGGCTCAGAACGAACGCTGGCGGCAGGCCTAACACATGCAAGTCGAACGAGAAGCCACCTTCGGGTGGTGGATAGTGGCAGACGGGTGAGTAACGCGTGGGAACGTGCCTTTCGGTTCGG
Organism: Hyphomicrobiales bacterium; assembly: GCA_003135455.1. Lineage (GTDB taxonomy): Bacteria > Pseudomonadota > Alphaproteobacteria > Rhizobiales > Methyloligellaceae > Methyloceanibacter. The sequence continues at coordinate 3,461 of PLBV01000005.1, forward strand.
GATAACCCAGGGAAACTTGGGCTAATACCGGATACGCCCTCCGGGGGAAAGATTTATTGCCGAAAGATCGGCCCGCGTCGGATTAGCTAGTTGGTAGGGTAATGGCCTACCAAGGCGACGATCCGTAGCTGGTCTGAGAGGATGA
>PLBV01000069.1 GCA_003135455.1 Hyphomicrobiales bacterium
AGGGGGACGCGATTTATGACCTCTCCAAATACGCTCTCGAAGGTGGGCCAGAGGACGTGAATGCGCCTTTCAACGCTGCAGGCCAGCGACATTTAATCTTCAATTCGAGACTCATCGACATCACTCAGCAAAACGTCAATGCGGCCTTTGAGTTAGTTAGAAGTTTGGCGGGCTGCAGGAATTTTGTCGAGATAGCCGAGGTGCAGATGGCCTTTTGGAGCAAACAAATGACCGTGCTGGTAAGGGCTGCTGGATAGAGAATCGAGACGATCCTCGTGAGGGGGCACATATAGCAGGACGGGGTGCGCTAGCCGCGCGAAACCTCAGGCGTGGGCGACCGGTACCGCATGATCAGTGGCATCTCGATGAGATGGTGGTGGATTTCCTCGGCGCGGTGGCTTCATGCGCGATCAATGCTTGTGATGTTGCTCGGCTCGACCATGCCGAACCTCGGCGCGCCAGCTCTGATCGCGTCGGCGATGTATGACGGCGCCAGGTGGCCATAGTGAGCAACTACCATGCGCTCGTCGGCGTGGCCCAGGTTCTGGGCGACCACGAGCAGCGGGACGCCGTTCATGACACTGAGGCTGGCCCATGTATGGCGCAGGCCATGAAAGTTGATTGGTGGCTCGATCTTGGCGCGCTGGCAGGCTGCGCGCATGGGTCGGGCCTGTTCTGACTTACGCCATTGACGGCCGAGCATGGGCTCGCTGCCGGAGCGACCGGCCACGAGCTGCGCAAAGGACGCCTGTCCTTCAGCGGTCAGGTACACATGGCGAGGCTTGCCGCTCTTGCTTGTGCGGATCAGAAGCGTGCCGCTGTCGGGGTTGAAGTCATTTACAACGCTACGACATAGCTCCCCGTATCGGCACCCGGTCTCCAAGGCCGCGCGCACGAGCAGCCGGAAGTCAGGATCACAAGCATTGAGGAGCTGCTTCGCCTCGGCAGTCGTCAGATACCGGATGCGCGCAGCAACTACACCCTGGAAGGGCTTGACCCTGCGCCAGGCGCTATCGCTCGCCACCTTGCCCTCGCGCCAGGCGAGGTTCAGCGCGGCCTTCAACTGTCCCAAAATCCTATTGGCGGAGAGTTGGCGCCGCCGCTTCGTGTCGGCGTCGTCGAGATCAACCGAGCGAAGCGCCTGCTTCGCCCCCTTCTTGGTGCGGATGCGAGGCGGCATCTTTGCCAAGTCCCGATGCCATTTCGTCAGCTCCGCCGAGGCGAGATTCGCCAGCTCCTTGCCGGTAAGCGCCGGCGGCACATACGCCGCCAACCTGAGGCACGTGTCGTTGTGCGATGCGCGGCCTTCGAGGAACACGAGATAGTCGGCGATTGCATCCCTGACCCGGTATGGTCCGTGCGGAGCATCGTCGGCAATTGTCACCCGCTGCTTGTGCAGTTCGCGGGCGCGATCCTGGGCTTGCCAGAAGTTGAGCACCCGGACGCCGTCCGCATCTTGGGCGTCGTCGACGTCGGCGATGGTCTCGACGATGTATGGATCACCCGGGCCCGAGCCGACATAGCGGCGAACAACCCATCGGCCGACGCGCTTGCCCTTGCGGTAGCCAACATGCAGGCCCCGCCCGATAGACTTATAATATGGCTTGCCGGACGGCTTCAGCTTAGTGCGCGCCGCCTTGCTTTCCAGGTTGATGTCGCGGACCCGCTTCGCCATTGCACCAGTCCGTTGGACATGTCGGGTTGTTGGACAAGTTTTACCGGGCTGACAGCCAGGATCAGGCTTTTGTCCAACCCTTTGTCCAATATACGTGGCTGTACGCCGGTAAACAAGGGCGCACGTGAAAGCACTGAAAACTAAGGGTTGCTAAGAGCATTTCACACGTCGTTGCACAGCGGTGCACCCAGACCCAATGTTTTCAACCTGAAAACATGGGTTCAATTCCCCTAGGGGGTACCACCTCGCCAATTGTCATCGTCCGCGCAGGCGGACGATCCAGTAACCGCGAGCTTTATCGTCATTCGCAAGCGTCGGGGACGACTGGATACCCGCCGCAGCCTGTCATCGGGCCGGCCAAAGGCCGGGCCCGTTGGCCGGTATGACAGCAACGCCGGCAGCTACCACTTCCCGGTGTTCGGCATGGACGCCCAAGGCTCCTGCTTTTGCAGCGGCTTGCCTTTCTGCAACAGCTCGACGGAGACGTTGTCGGGGGAGCGGATGAACGCCATGTAGCCGTCGCGCGGCGGCCGGTTGATGGTGACACCACTCTTCATCAGCCGCTCGCAGGTCTCATAGATATCGTCGACCTCATAGGCCAGGTGTCCGAAATTGCGTCCCTCGCCATAGGCTTCCGGGTCCCAGTTATAGGTGAGCTCGACCTGGGCGTCCTCATTGCCCTGAGGCGCAAGGAAGATCAGCGTGTAGCGGCCTTGGGGGTTCTCCATGCGCCGAACCTCCTTCAGCCCGAGCTTATTCACATAGAAGTCGAGCGACTGGTCGATGTCGGAGATGCGCAACATGGTGTGCAGATATTTCATGGGTCTCCTCGGTGTGCTTACGGCGCGGGCTGACCCCCATCCGGCGACGCTCGCCGTGACAAGTGGGTGACATGCCCTCGCTCTTCATGACTTTGTGATGCCGATTCGACCGCCATTGTTGCCCGGCGTCCACACTTTTGTGCGTATCGGAATAAAACGCTACTCGAAGGGAGTTTTCGCTCGACCGCAGAGCCGCTTGCGCGTTTCCGCCGCATCGGTCGCGCGATGATGCGCAGACCGAACGCTGCGCCCGTCGTCATGAGAGTTTTGCTTGCCGATCAGACCCTTGCACGCGCGTCATCGAGGAACACCGGAAGTAGCTCGCGACCTGTGGAGAATGACGGCGCCCAAGGAAATTTCCAGTGGCCTCAATAAGCGGCGATGCTATGTTCGCGAACACGTGTAGACCAGCTGATTCGTGTGGGCGTCGTATCGGCTGGGGGCGGAAGTGAAGCGGGGGAATGCGGCAATGGGGGCGAAAGAATCGCCACATCTAGACGAGAGCCTTACCCAACGCGACGAAGAAGCCACAGTTGATGTTTTTGAGATCTCAGGATCGATCAAGTGGTTCGACGCGTCCAAAGGTTATGGGTTCATTGTACCAGACGAGGATCTTCCCGACGTTCTCTTGCACGTGACGTGCCTCAGGCGGGATGGATTCCAGACCGCCTACGAGGGGGCGCGGGTGGTGTGCGAGGTCCTGCGGCGGCCGAAGGGCCTGCAAGCCTTTCGCATTCGCGGCATGGACGATTCCACCGCGGTGCATCCCTCGCAATTGCCGCAGCGGACGCATGTGGCCGTCGTGCCGGAGAGCGATTGGGAACGCGCGCTGGTGAAGTGGTTCAATCGGCTGCGCGGCTTCGGCTTTCTAACTCGCGGGCCGCAGACGCTCGACATCTTCGTGCATATGGAGACGCTGCGCCGCTACGGCTTCACCGAGCTCAGACCCGGCCAGACGGTGCTGGTGCGCTATGGACGGGGCGCGAAAGGGCTGATGGCAGCAGAACTCAAGCCCGACGGCGCGGCCGGTCCTTCTTCGCACTGACCAAGTCGGCACTGGCCAAAACGGCACGGACAGAACTGCGCAACCTCGGCCGTACCGCGGCTGCTGCTTGCATCCTGCTTCTCCTCATCGGCCGCTTGAGCGGCAGCGTTGCCTCCAGCACCGGCACGCTGGTGCTGGAGACCGCGTCCGGGCGTCATAACTTCACCATTGAGGTGGCCACGACCGAAGCCGAGCGCGAGCTCGGCCTCATGTATCGCCGCTCGCTGCCAAAAGACGGCGGCATGCTGTTCCTCTATGCCAAGCCCCGGGCCCTCGCTATGTGGATGAAGAACACGCTGATCCCGCTCGACATGGTGTTCATCGATGCCTTCGGACGCGTGCATCGTATCGAGAGCCATACCGAGCCCTTCTCGACGACGCCGATCCCCTCCGATGGCGAGGTACAGGCGATCCTAGAGCTCAACGCCGACACCGCCGAGGAGATCGGCCTGAAGGCGGGTGACAAGGTCATCTATCCCGGCCTCGGGCAACCTTAATGTTGACCAGCTTCTTCTCCTCGCCGCAACTCTGCTTGGCGGCTTGCCGGCCGGCGTCGACCTGGATCGCGCCCTCGTGGCGATACCGGCGTGGCAAGAGTTGGGCGCCGAGGCATGGACAGCGTTCAGCCGCAAGGCCGATCTCGGCAACGGTCTCATCCTCTATCCGCTCGAAGCGATTGGCAGCACCGTGTTGACTCTGGCAGCGGCACTGAACTTCCGTTTCGACCAGACCGCTCCGCGCGCTGCCAGCCTGTCTCTCTACGGCGCAGCTTTGTTGGCAGCGGCAGGGCTCGCGTTCACCCTGAAAGCAGCACCGATCATGCTGGGCATCAGCGGGACGAGCGATCCGGTAGCGCTGCAGCACGCCTTCGAGGGCTTTGTTTTTTGGGGCAATGTTAGGGGGGTCTGCCAAGTGCTCGCCTTCGTTGCCCAACTTTGGGCGCTGCTTGAGCTTGTTCGTCAGCGTTGAGCCGATACGGGGCTAGCTTGCCGCGCTGCCGCGAACTATGTATGTGCAGGATTGGCTTAATTGGCCTGGGCCTAGCCTAAGTCTTTCAAGCGAGTGGCCGATCGGGGCATAGCGCAGCCTGGTAGCGCACCTGCTTTGGGAGCAGGGGGTCGCAAGTTCGAATCTTGCTGCCCCGACCAATTGCCGCCTGGTTCAAGCAAACGAGGAAGGCTCGATGGTCGCCCGCATCTACAAGCCCGCCAGGACGGCGATGCAGCAAGGGTCCGCCGGCACGCGCGACTGGGTGCTGGAATACACGCCGGAGCGGCCCTTGGGCATCGAGCCGCTGATGGGCTGGACGAGCTCGACCGACACCCGCTCGCAACTACGCATGGGCTTCGCGAGCAAGGAGGAGGCCATTGCCTACGCCACCCGCAGCGGCATACCCTTCCGCGTCGAGGACCCGCAAAAGACCGAGCTGAGACCCAAGTCCTATGCGGAGAATTTCAAGTTCGGGCGCATCGACCGGTGGACGCACTAGTGCGCATCGTTTCAAGGTGGATGGGCGCAGCGTAAGTGGCGACCTAGAATGGTCCCGTAGCTCAAGGGATAGAGCATCTGCCTTCTAAGCAGAGGGTTGAAGGTTCGAATCCTTCCGGGATCACCATTTCATCGCTGGATCGCCTCTAGCACCATGCTAACGCCCCATGCGCGGGCGTTCTCGGCTAGCCCTGTTTTGCCGGGACCAAGACGAGCAAGGCGATACTGCCGAGCACGGCAAACGTCGCTCCGTACAGAAATACCGCGGCGTGGCCCACATGGTCCCACAGCAAGCCTCCCACGACGCTGGCCACCAGCCCCAGCAAGCCGATGGCCGCAGTGTAGCATCCGATGCCGCTGGCGCGGAGCTGTTCCGGGACCAGGTCGGTGGCCAAGGCTTTGCCCACCGAGCGGAAGATGCCTTGAAAGGCGCCATAGAGCATGAACAGCAGGGCGATGGAGCCGATGTTCGTCGTCAGCGCAAAGCCGAGATAGGTCCCCAAGAAAATCGCAAACGCGACGAGCAAGATGTTCCTCCGGCCGAGCTCGTCGGACAGGAACCCCGCTGGGTAGGAGACGAGAGCCGCCATGAGGTTGAAGGCCGCATAGATCAGGATGGTCTTGTCGAGGGAGACGCCGACGGCTTGCGTCTGCAAGATCAGAAACGATGTGCTGACATTGCCGAGGCCGAACAAGGCGGTCGCCAGCAGATAGCGCCAATAGGCGCTCGGCAAGTGCCGCAGGCTGATGGCGATCTTGGCGCCGGCGGCGACATCGGTCCGCGGCTCGCGCACGAAGGCGACCATAGCCAAGGCGAGAAGGCCTGGGATCACCGCCAGGAAGAAGATGAGGCGCATCTCCACGGCGAGATAGGCCAAGAGAAAGACCGCAAGCAGCGGGCCAAGAAAGGCGCCGAGATTGTCGCCGAACCCCTCTAGCCCGAAGGCCTCGCCCCTGTGCTCCGGCGCGACCGAGGATGCGATCAGCGCATCGCGCGGGGCGGAGCGGACCCCGGCCCCGAGCCGGTCGAGGAAGCGGGCGCCTAAGACCCCATGCCAGCTCGCGGCAAGCCCGATCAACGGCTTGGATATTGCGGCAAGGAAAAAGCCCACCAGCGCCACCGGCTTCCGCCGTTGCAGCCGGTCGGACAGCCAACCGGAAAAGCCTTGGGCGATGTTCTGTGTCGCCTGGGCGATGCCGTCAACCAGCCCCACGACGCTGCCGCTCGCCTTCAGCGTTTGCGTCATGAACACCGGCAACACCGGATAGAGCATCTCCGTCGAGATGTCGGCGAACAGGCTCGCCAGCGCGAGCAGGACGGTGTTGCGCGACAGCCCGGCGAAGTACCGAGATGGTCCCGATGCAGCCATGGGAGCCTCGTTCCGGCGAACCTGTGGGATGGCAAAGCCCCCGTGGACGGCTACACGTAGTCGAACAGCGCCATGAAGCCGAAATCCATATGCAGCTGCTGGTGACAATGGAACAGCGTACGCCCCGGATTGTCAGCGACGAAGTCGAGCTCGAGTTCCTGGAAGCCGCCGAGCATGACCACGTCCTTCAGTACGCCCGCCGTCGCCATGCCGCCGATCCGTGTCAGCTCAAAACTATCCCGATGCAGGTGAAGGGGATGGATGTCGTCGCTCGCGTTGCGGAACTTGAGCCGGTAACGGCGCCCCTCCTGCACCTTGTGCGGGGTCATGGTCTCCATGGAGAAGGCTTCCCCGTTCAGCGTCCAGAGGTTGAAGCCGTTCGCGGCGGCGTTGTGCTTCACGATCAGCATCTCGATCGTCTCGTCGGGCTCGGATGGCGCCGAGCCGGTCGTTCCGAATCGCGTATAGTCCCAGCGGAATGGCTTCGGCTTGACCCATTGCGGCTTACCGCTGCGCCCGGAATATTCCACTACGATCCCCATCCCGTGGCCGCGATCGTCATCGGAAAGATCGCCCAAGATAAAGACGCCGGGATGGTTCATCTCGACGATGGCCGAGACGCGCTCGGCGGTTCCAAGCCAAAGCACCGGCACGTCCGCAGGCGTGGGCACCGAATTGCCGTCAAGCGCCACCACCCGAAACACATGCCCTGGAAGCGCGAGGCTGCGGATCTCCGTCGCGCTCGCATTGAGCACATGGAAGAGCACGCGCTCACCCTGCTTGACGCGGATCGGCTCGCCGGCGCCCAGCATCTTGCCGTTGATGCTGAACAGCTCGTAGCCGACCTCATACCCTTTCGGCGTGCCCTTCGCCTCCTCGTCGGCCCTGGCGCCGATCGCTTGCAGCTCCTTGAGGGGAATGCCTGGCGCCAGCATGTCCATGTCCATATCGCCGCCGCGGCTGAAGGAAGGCTCGAACTCCTTCATCACCAGGAAAATTTCCTGGTCGTAGGCACCGGGGTCATTCCTAGGCTCGATATAGACGGGCCCCGCCTGGCCGGTATAGGTACCGCGGTTAAGGTCGGCACCCGCCGCAACATGGGTGTGATAGAAGCGGAACCCCCCGGGCTTCGGCACGAAGGCGACCCGGCGAAAGCCACGCGCGGGTATGAATGGCGTGCCTTCCTCTGCCGCGCCATCCACATCGCTTGGAATCATCTGCCCGTGCCAATGCACGAGCTCCGGCACGTCGGTGTCATTGTAGATATCGACCACCGCCCGCTGCCCTTCCTTGAAGCGGAGCAGGGGTCCCGGGAACTGGCCGTTATAGAGCGTGGTCGACACGATATGGTCGGGCGCAAGCTCGACGAGGCCGGTGCCGATGCGGATCGTGTAGTCCGCAGCCTCCGCTGGCGCAATCGCGGCGCTCTCCCCAGCAAGCGCCAGAACGCGACCGGGAACACCTGCGGCAACCGCAGTGACCCCGATAATCTCCAAGAAATGGCGCCGATTAATCCGCATCTTCTACCAAGCCGTAAACTGGCTGATATCCCAAATACCAAGCGTCTGCTCGATCGCGCCGACCCGGGGGCCAGTCAATTGGGCGACGCCACGTGCTGGCCTTAGTTGCTCGCCGCCCGGAGACAGTCTAGAGCACTATCGCGTCAGGTTGAATCGCGACAGCGCTTCTCACCTTTTGTTTGAGGATGATCTTTTGGCGAAAACCGGTTCCCACTTTTCGCCGATCATGCTTTAGCCGATACTCCGCACCACCCCGCCATCGACGCGCATCGCCGAGCCCGTGGTGGCGGAGGGCGCCTCGCTGCAGAGATAGACGACAGGATTGGCCACTTCCTCCGGCTCGGCCCCTTGAGCTTCAGATCCATGGTCACATCCTCATAAGGGCCGACCAGCCGCCGCAAACTGGCTCAACCGAAGGCCGCGAGCCGCGCGAAGCCCGCTTCGAGATCGGCCTTGAGGTCGCCCACGTCCTCAAGCCCGATATGGAGCCGCAGGGCCCGTCCTTCAGCCTGCCATTTGGTCGCGGTCCGGTAGGCGCTCGGGTCGAAGGGGAGGATCAGGCTTTCGAAGCCGCCCCAGCTATAGCCCATGCCGAACAGCGTCAGCCCATCGAGCATGGCCCCCACCGCCTCTTTCGTCACCGGCTTCAGCACCACCGCGAACAGGCCCGAGGCGCCGGTGAAGTCGCGCGCCCATAGCGCGTGGCCGGGATCGGAGGGAAGGGCAGGGTGGAGCACGCGGGCGACCTCCGACCGGCTGCCAAGCCAGCGCGCCAGCTCGATGCCCGAGGCCTGATGGCGGGCAAGGCGCACGCCCAGGGTGCGCAAGCCCCTTAAAGCCAGATAGGCATCCTCGGGACCCGGGCAGAGGCCAAGGTCCTCATGGGTGCGGGCGATATCCGGCCACGCCGCTTCCGTGGTGGTGATGGCGCCCAGCATCGCGTCGGCATGGCCGACGATATATTTGGTGGCGGCTTGGATCGACACGTCAACCCCATGGGCGAAGGGCTTGAAGTAGAGCGGCGTCGCCCAAGTGTTGTCCATCACCAGGCGCGCGCCCGCCGCATGGGCGGCTTTCGAGATCGCCGGGATGTCCTGCACCTCGAAGCTCTGCGAGCCCGGGGACTCGGTGAACACGACGGTCGTGTTCTCCTTGATGAGGTCCTTGATACGATCCCCGATCAACGGGTCGTAATAGGTCGTCTCCACACCGAGCCGCTTCAGCGCGTGATCGCAGAAGCGGCGGGTAGGGCGATAGACGCTGTCGCTGACCAGCACATGGTCGCCGGCCGACAGAAGCGCGAGCAGCGTGGCAACGATAGCCGAGAGGCCTGACGGCGTGAGCCGCGTCGCATAGCCGCCTTCGAGCTCGGCGAGCGCCTCCTCGAGCGCCCTTACCGTGGGCGTCCCGAGGCGCCCATAGGTATAGGCCTGATCGTTGGCTTCAAGGCCTGCCACCGTCGGGAACAGCACCGTGGAACCGCGATAGATCGGCGTGTTGACGAAGCCGTGATAGAGCGCGGGCTCGCGGCCCGCATGAACGAGGCGCGTGTCCGCTTTCTCTTTGCGGGGCCGCTTGCTCATCCGGCGAGCCTCGGCGAGGATGGGCGCATCCTCTTGCCCTAGCCGGTCTCGATGGGAAGCGTCTTGTCCGCGCCCCATTCGGCCCACGACCCGTCATAGACGGCGGTCCGCCTGTGGCCGATCACGGCGAGCGCGAGCGCAAGCACGCTGGCCGTTATCCCAGAACCGCAGCTCGTCACCACGGGCTTGGCGAGATCGACGCCCGCCTCATCGAACAGCTTGGCTAGCTCGGGCGCCGATTTGAGAGTGCCGTCTCGATTGATCAGCTTAGCGTAGTTGAGGTTATGGGCACCGGGGATGTGGCCCGAGCGCAAGCCAGGCCGCGGCTCCGCCACGTGCCCGGCGAAGCGGTCGGGCGCCCGCGCATCGACGATCTCGGCCGACTCGTCCTTGATCAGCGCCTTCATATCGGCAAGGTCGCGCACCAGCTCGGCATTGCGGCGCGAGGTGAAGTGGCGCGCGGTGCGGACCTTTGTCTCGCCGCTCTCCAGCGGCCGGCCCTCACGCTTCCATTTGGGCAAGCCGCCATTCAAGACGCTCACATCGGCCACGCCCATGACGCGGAACGTCCACCAGACGCGCGCGGCGCTGTACAGGCCCTTGGTATCGTAAACGACGATGCGCGAGCCGTCGCCGATGCCCATGCTGCGCATGCGCGAGGAGAATTTCTCCGGCGGCGGCAGCATATGGGGCAGGGGGCTCTTGGTGTCGGCGATCTCGTCGACGTCGAAGAACAAGGCGCCCGGGATGCGCTCCTCGAGATATTCCTTGCGTGCGTCCCGGCCGTCGCTCGGCATGTGCCAGGAGGCGTCGACGATGACGAGGTCGGGCGCCTCGAGCTCGCGCATCAGCTCCTCGGTCTCGATCAGCCAGGTCTTGGAGAAATCGGTCATCGGCAATCCTTGTCAGACGAACACTAGGGGCGGCGCGGCCTCGCGGGCGTCGAGCCACTCCGGCACCGGCAGCCCCTTCTCGCGCAGGAATTTGGGGTTGAACAGCCGGCTCTGGTAGCGGTTGCCGTAATCGGCAAGAACGGTGACGATGGTATGACCGGGGCCCATATCTCGCGCGAGCCGGATGGCGCCCGCCACATTGATGCCGCTGGAGCCGCCAAGGCACAAGCCTTCCTCGCGCAGAAGGTCGAACAGGATGGGCAGCGCCTCGGCATCTGGGATCTGATAGGCCTCGTCGATCACGGCGCCTTCGAGATTGGCGGTGATGCGGCCCTGGCCGATGCCTTCGGTGATGGAGCTTCCTTCCGCCTTGAGCACGCCGTGCTTGTAATAGTTGTAAAGCGCCGCACCCAAAGGATCGGCGATGCCGATGGTTACGGCGGGGTTCTTCGCCTTCAGCCCCATGGAAACGCCGGCAAGAGTGCCGCCGGTGCCGACGGCGCAGATGAAGCCATCGACCTTGCCTTGGGTGGCATCCCAGATTTCCGGCGCCGTGGTCTCGATATGCCCTTGGCGGTTGGCGACATTGTCGAACTGATTGGCCCAGACGGCGCCCTTCGGCTCGGTCGCCGCCAGCTCCTCGGCAAGCCGGCCTGAATATTTCACGTAATTGTTGGGGTCCTTATACGGCACCGCCGGGACCTCGATCAGCTCGGCTCCTGCAAGCCGCAGCATTTGCTTCTTCTCGTCGGACTGGGTGTCGGGGATGACGATGACGGTCTTCAAGCCCAGCGCATTGCCCACCAGCGCCAAGCCGATGCCGGTATTGCCGGCGGTGCCCTCGACTACTGTGCCGCCGGGCTTAAGCCTGCCCGACTTCAGCGCGTCGCGGATGATGAACAGCGCGGCGCGGTCCTTCACCGACTGGCCGGGGTTCATGAACTCGGCCTTGCCCAGGATGGTGCATCCTGTCCCCTCCGACGCCCGTTTGAGCTTGATCAGCGGCGTGTTGCCGATCGCCTCGATGATGCCGTTGCGGATAAGCACGGGGGACGCCTTTGCCTGCAATGCGCCTTGAGTCGAGCGGCAACCTACTGAGCCGGGAGGGCCGCCGCAAGCCACGGGGAAAGCAGGCTACGGCCCTTCGAGCGAGCCCTTTCGCGCCCTGATCAGGTCGCATTGATCCGAGAGCTGCTGGATCTCGGATCGCTTCAGCAGCTTCGCAATTGCGCTTGCCTTCAGTTTGTCCACCCGCAGGCAGTTGCTATTGGCGAGATTGAGCTGTTCCGCCGTCTGCTCCGGCGCCATGCGGTCGAGAGCCTCCTCCGAGGGTAGGACCGACTGGAGATCGGCGATCTCGGTTCGGATGGCGTGATAGGTCCAGTCGAACCAAGCGCCAACGGCAATGATCACGACCGCCAAGACCAGACCGAGCCATTTCATCGACCGAACCCTTTCCTATTTCTCTTAAAGCATGATCCGGCTTCTCTTAGAGCATGATCCGGAATAGTGGGGACCGGTTTTCGCAAAAAGATCATGCTCAAACAACAGGTGAGAAGCGCTGTCGCGATTCAACCTGACGCGATAGCGCTCTAATGCAAGGCCACCGTGTCGAAGGCGCGCCCGATCTTCTCCGCCGACCAAGCCGAGGCAGGTCCCGGCGCCTCCTGCGGCGAGACGATGTCGGTGCCCTGTCCCGGCGCCGCAAGCGTCACGCTGCCCGCCTGATTGCTCACGCTCACTTCCCCTTGCAGCAGCAGCACGCCATATTTCTCGCCGAGCGGTCCGCCCCAGAACTCGGTGCCCCGCGCGCCGATATTGGCGAGGGGCGTGGAGATGGCGATCTTCTTCTCGCGCAGCTCCTTGATGCGGCCAGTGGCGAAGCGGAAGGCGCCCTTGGTCGCCTGCAGCACGGTCTCGCCCAGGCTCTGGTCGGGGTCGTAGATATAGCTGTCGATCACCACGCTCGCGTTTTCGCCAAGGGTCAGCACGGTGTTGTCGCGGAAAGTCACCTGCAGACGGCCAGCGGCGCCGGTGCGGAGCTCGTCCTTCATATGCACCGCCGTGCCCACGAGCGCGGTCGCGGCGGCTTGGCCGGTCACCACCTCCGCCTCGTTCTCGACCTTGTTGACGAAGCCAACCCGGGAGGGATCCTCGGCCGCCCAGGCGGTCGAAGCCAGCGCGAGCAGGAGCAGCATGGCATATGGGCGCAAGAGAGATGGCAAGACATGCATGGCGGCTCTCCGTGTCAAAGGGCAACCATCCCTCGGGCCTCGTGTGCCATCATAGACGAGAGGCTGAACTGGAAGTAGGGGGAAGCATGCGGACTCTCAGGGCCGCGTCACCTGGGGCTCGAGCGCTATCGCTTCACGTTGAATCGCGACAGCGCTTCTCACCTTTTGTTGGAGCATGATCTTTTCGGAAAACCGGTGTCCGCTTTTCCGGATCATGCTCTAGCCGCTTCGGAATCCGCTGTGATATACCCCCTCGCCGGGCGGCCAAATCCTCTTGCGCGAGTGGCGCGGGTAGGTACGGGCCTCCCAGGGGCGAGCCTGTTTGCGGGCGTGGTGGAACTGGTAGACACGCCAGATTTAGGTTCTGGTGGCTTCGGCCGTGGGGGTTCAACTCCCTCCGCCCGCACCAAGCAACAGGAATGGCACGAGATTTCCGCAGAACGCGGGCGTCAAGCCGAGAACAGAGAAGGCTAATCGAGGGCGAGAATGAACGTCACGGAAACCAATAGCGAAGGCTTGCGCCGCCACTTGACCGTGGTCATCGGCGCCGAGGAGCTGGAGCAGCGCCTATCGGCACGCCTCGACGAGCTCAAGGACCGCGTCAAGCTGAAAGGCTTCCGACCGGGCCATGTGCCGAAGGCGCATCTGCGGAAGGTCTACGGCCGCTCGGTGATGGCCGACGTGGTGCAGCAGGCCGTGAACGAGACGAGTCGCCAGGCGATCTCCGAGCGGCAAGAGCGGCCGGCCTTCCAGCCCACCATCGCGCTGCCCGAGAACGAAGCCGAGATCGACAAGGTGTTCTCCGGCTCAGGCGATCTCGCCTACACCATGTCCTTCGAGGTGTTGCCGAAAGTCGAGCTCATGGATTTTGCCAAGCTCACGCTCGAGCGCCCTACAGCCGAAGTCACGCCCGCCGACATCGACACCGCGCTCGACAAGCTGCGGGCCACCAATCTTCGCTACGTCCCCAAGGACGGTGAGGCCGTGCAGGGCGACCGGCTGACGCTGGATTTTGTCGGCAAGATCGACGGCGAGGCCTTCAGCGGCGGCAGCACCGAGGACGCACAGGTCGTGCTCGGCGGCGGCAATTTCATTCCGGGCTTCGAGGACGGGCTGCTCAGCGCCAAGACGGGCGAGGAGCGGCAGGTCGACGCGACCTTCCCCGACACCTATCCCGAGCCGAGCCTTGCCGGCAAGGCCGCGCGATTCGACGTCAAGATCAAGGAGGTGGCGGCGCCCGAGACCCCGCCGCTCGATGAGGACTTCGCCAAGGGCCTCGGGCTCGAATCGCTCGATCAGCTCCGCGAGACGGTAAAGCGGCGCCTGGAGCAGGACCGCGCCGGCGCCTCGCGGCTGAAGCTCAAACGGGTGCTGCTCGATGCGCTCAACACCGCCCACGATTTCGAGCTACCGCCGACGCTCGTCGACAATGAGTTCAAGGCGATCTGGCACCAGGTGACATCCGATCTGGAGCGGTCCAAGCGCAGCTTCGAGGATGAAGGCACCACGGAAGAGAAGGCGAGCGGCGAATATCGCGACATCGCCGCGCGCCGCGTGCGGCTCGGGCTCATCCTGTCGGAGGTGGGCACGCGCAACAAGATCGAGGTGACCGACGAGGAGGTGAACCGCGCCCTGCTCGAGCGCATCCGGCAGTTCCCGGGGCAGGAGCGGAAAGTCTACGACTATTACCGCCAGAACCCCCATATGCTGGCCGAGCTCAGGGCTCCGCTCTTCGAGGACAAGGTCGTCGACTTTATCGCCGAGCTCGCCAAGGTGACGGAGAAGAAGGTGAGCCCCGAAGAGCTCTACGCCGACATGGAGGAGGATCATGGTCATGACCACGATCATGACCATGGGCACGACCACGACCACGACCACCGCTGACGGTCGATCTGCGACCGGGGGCCCATCAACCCTCTTCCGTTTAGGCCACCGACACCATATGTAGGGCGCTAGCAATGGAAGATTCGCGCTTGAGCCTAAAAGCCGCCAAGCGCCGGACAAACCCTTAGGATAGCGATGGCAGATCAGGCCGACATCACATTGAACATGCTTGTGAAATTGAACACGCTCGTGCCCATGGTGGTCGAGCAGACCAACCGTGGCGAGCGGGCCTACGACATCTATTCACGCCTGCTCAAGGAGCGCATCGTCTTCGTCACCGGCCCGATCGAGGACCAAGTCGCTTCGTTGATCACGGCGCAGCTTCTGTTTCTCGAAGCCGAGAACCCGAAGAAAGAGATCTCCATGTATATCAACTCGCCGGGGGGCGTGGTCACCTCCGGCATGGCGATCTACGACACCATGCAGTTCATCCGGCCGCCGATCGCCACGCTCTGCCTTGGCCAGGCGGCGTCCATGGGCTCGCTGCTGCTTGCTGCCGGCGAGAAAGGCATGCGCTACGCGCTGCCCAACGCCCGCGTCCTGTTGCACCAGCCCTCCGGCGGCTTCCAGGGCCAGGCGAGCGACATCGAGCGCCACGCCGAGGACATCATCAAGATGAAGCGGCGCCTGAACGAGATTTATGTGCGCCATACCGGCCAGGACTACGCCACCATCGAGAGGACGCTCGACCGCGACTTCTTCCTGACGGCGGACGACGCCCGTGCCTTCGGCATCGTCGACGAGGTGATCACCAAGCGCCTGCCGCTGGACGAGAAAATCGAGAAGCTCGTGCCGGTATCTTAGCGATCGTTGCCAGCACCAGCCCGCAACGACGCGAGCGGCCCGTTACGGCTGCTGGCCGATTCGGATGGAGGCTGACGATCGGGTCCCAGGCCGCGGCACGGACCCTGCATGGGCTGAACTGCAAGGCCCGCTAGGCCCCGCAAGGGTGAGATTAATCAATCCTTGATCAGGGCACCCTAGCATGCTGAGATCGCCCTTCGGTCAGCTTTTCCCGGAGGATGGGGGTCACTTGCAGGACGAAAGCGAAGCCGGGTTTAGGATGGGCGAATGGCCCCCGCTCGCGTGATGCGGCGGTTGAAGAACTGGATGAGCCGATGAGCAAGGTGAGCGGAAGCGACTCCAAGAACACCCTCTACTGCTCTTTCTGCGGAAAGAGCCAGCATGAGGTGCGCAAGCTTATCGCCGGCCCGACGGTATTCATCTGCGATGAATGCGTCGAGCTGTGCATGGATATCATTCGCGAGGAGAACAAGTCGAGCCTCGTGAAGTCGCGCGACGGCGTGCCGACGCCGATGGAGATTTGCGCCGTCCTCGACGATTACGTGATTGGGCAGGACTACGCCAAGCGCGTGCTCTCGGTCGCGGTCCACAACCATTACAAGCGGCTCAATCATTCGAGCAAGAATTCCGACGTCGAGCTCTCCAAGTCCAACATTCTCCTGATTGGGCCGACCGGCTGCGGCAAGACGCTGCTCGCCCAGACGCTCGCCCGCATCCTCGACGTGCCCTTCACCATGGCCGACGCCACCACGCTGACCGAGGCGGGCTATGTGGGCGAGGACGTGGAGAACATCATCCTCAAGCTATTGCAGGCCGCCGACTACAATGTGGAGCGGGCACAGCGCGGCATTGTCTATATCGACGAGGTCGACAA
>PLBV01000060.1 GCA_003135455.1 Hyphomicrobiales bacterium
AACGAGGCGATCATCCACCCGTGGATCAACAAGGCGCTGGAAAAGGCGCAGCAGAAGGTCGAGGCGCGCAACTTCGACATCCGCAAGAACCTGCTCAAGTTCGACAACGTGATGAACGACCAGCGCAAGGCGATCTTCGAGCAGCGCCGCGACCTGATGACCGACGCCGATCTCGGCGAGACCATCGGCGAGATGCGCCGCCACGTCATCGACGACCTGATCGCCACGCACGTCCCCGAAAGGGCTTACGCCGAGCAATGGGACGTCGGAGGCCTGCACGAGGCGGTGGAGGGCATCTTCGATCTCGACCTTCCCTTCGCCGATTGGGCCAAGGAGGAAGGCATTGGCGAGGAAGAGGTGCATCACCGGCTGATCAAATTGGCCGATGAGCGCGCCGCCAAGAAGGCCACCGATTTCGGCCCCGACATCATGCGGCAGATCGAGAAGGCGGTGCTCCTGCAGACGCTCGACCATCTCTGGCGCGAGCACCTGGTCACGCTCGAGCATCTCCGCCAGGTCATCGGCCTGCGCGGCTACGGCCAGCGCGATCCCTTGAACGAATACAAGAGCGAGAGCTTCACCCTGTTCGAGCACATGCTGGCACGGCTCCGCGAGGCGGTGACCGGCCAGCTGATGCACGTGCAGCTCGCGCGGCCCGAGGACACCCCGCCGCTCGACGCGAGCGAGTTGCCCCCCATGGAAGCCCATCATTTCGATCCCATCACCGGGGAGGACGAGTTCGCCCTGGAAGCCGCGGGCGCCAGCGCGACTGCGGCGGGCAACGGGCGCGGCGCCGCCAAGCCGGCTCGGGCGCGGAAGTCCCCAGGCGTGAACCCGGCCGATCCCTCGACCTGGGGCAAGGTGCAGCGCAACGCGCTCTGCCCCTGCGGCTCCGGCAAGAAGTACAAGCACTGCCACGGCGCTTACGGCTAGGCGCCGCCTAGAGGCTCTCCGGACTGCTTTCGGCTGGACTCGTCGCAACGTCGCCCCCTCGTCGGACCGGCGGTGAGAGCACGACGCCATGAGAGACAACCACGGGCTTCCTGAAGCAAGACCATGACCTTTCCCACCATCGCGGCCTTTTCCGTCATCATCGGCATGATGGGCCTGTTTGCCTGGGGACGCTGGCGCTACGACCACGTGGCCCTCGTGGCGCTCTTGGTCAGCATCGCCCTCGGCATCGTGCCGGCCGACAAGGCATTCTCGGGCTTCAGCGACGACATCGTCATCATCGTGGCAAGTGCGCTTCTCGTCAGCGCCGCCGTGGCGCGGTCGGGCGTGATCGAAAGGGTGGTGCGTAGCCTCAGCGCCCATCTCCGCACCATCCAGCAACAAGTCGTTGCCCTGGTCGGCGCCGTGACGCTGCTGTCTGGCTTCGTCAAGAATATCGGCGCGCTTGCCATGCTCATGCCGATCGCGTTCCAGCTTTCCCGCCGGACCGGCACGTCGCCCTCCTCCCTGGTGATGCCGATGTCATTCGGGGCGCTGCTCGGCGGCATCGTCACGCTCGTCGGGACCTCTCCCAACATCATCGTGTCGCGGGTGCGCGAGCAGCTTTTGGGCGCGCCCTATGGCTGCCCTTCTTGAACAACGCCGCGACCGTGCTGGTCATGGCCCCGATCGCCGCGACCTTCGCCAAGAATCTCGGCCACCACCCCGATCCCTTCCTCATGGCAGTGGCGATCGGCGCGGCCTGCGACTTCCTCACCCCCATAGGCCATCAATGCAACACGCTGGTGATGGGTCCCGGCGGCTATCGCTTCGGCGATTATTGGCGGCTCGGACTGCCGCTGTCGTTGATCGTGCTCATCGTCGGCGTGCCGTTCATCGCGCTGTTCTGGCCCGTCTAAAGCGCTATCGCTTCAGGTTGAATCGCGACAGCGCGTCTCACCTTTTGTTGGAGCATGATCTTTTCGGAAAACCGGTTTCCACTTTTTTAAGATCATACTCTAAGGCTCGACGCTCAAGCCTCACCCCTGGTCGGCAAAAGCAGACGGGCAGCGGGCCTCGACCGCGCGGCCGGTGGTCTCAGGCGTGCCGGCCTCGAACACATAGCGGCCCCGGCAGACGCTCACGACAGGTGGGATGTGTGCCGCTTCGAAGGCGTCATAGCCTGCCTTCAGATCCGTCCAGAAGCCGGTCCAGGGGCTCGCCTGCCGCGCCTTGAAGTTCGCCTCGCTCATGCGGAAGGGAAAGACGTGCACCGGCACGCGCGCCTGGCCGCCATCGAGCGCCGCAGTCACCGTCTGCCAAAGCTCGTCGATCACCGCGTTGGTCATGGCGTAGCAGCCGATCGAGGAGCAGCCGCCATGGATCATGAGGAAGGAGCCGGTGCGGCCTTGCGCCTTGTCGAAGGCGTTGGGGAATCCGAGATTGAAGGCGCGGTGCCAGCGGCTGTTCGGGTTGAGCTGCTCCTTGTCCACCGTATAGAAGCCCTCCGGCGCCTGGTCGTCGCCGCTTGCGAGCTTCGGTCCAAGGCGCCCAGACCAGAGGCAGATCGGATAGGTCGCGAACCTAACGTAGCTGCCGTCCTTCTCCAGCCACAGCTCGAGCTCAGATTCGAGCTTGAAGATGCGGATGAAGGCCGGTGCGCCGAGCCTTGACCCTTGGGCGTGAAGCCTCTCGTCGAGATGCGCCAGATCCGGCGTGCCCGGCATGGGCACTCCCAAGTCGTGCAGCATCTTGTTCTCGTGCCGCGTGGCGTTGATGCGCAAACGGTCGCGCAGTCCCTGCCCGTCCGGCGTAAACAGGTAAAGTGCCGCGCCGCAGAGCGCCACGAGTATGAGAAGAGCAAGACCTCGCCACAGCATCGCCGACATCGGCCAGGTGTCAGATGCCAGGTGCCTGGTGTCAAGTGCCCGTCCCCCATTCTAGGAGGAGCGGACCAAGCCGGAAGGGTAGAACCTACTGGCCCGGCGTTGCCGGACCCAAGGTGAAGGCGCGATAGGTGGGCTTGGCCGATCCGAAGGCCAAGCCGAGCACGCTGCCGAGCGGCTTATCCATCGCAGCCTGCTGCGTCGGCAGCTCAAGCCCCGCATCGGCGGAGCGGTCTTGCTTAGTCTGCGTCTGCCACGTTCCGGGCTTGGTCGAGGCCTGCTGCAGCACGGGCCCGCGCGGCAGTGCCTCCACCGGCATCCGCTCATAGGCGGGGCAGTCCGCAGCGGGATCGGGCCTCGCCCCGCGATCGACGAAGGAGGCGTTGATCAGATAGTGCCGCGCGCAGACATCGATTTTGGGCGGCAGGTGGGCGGCCTCGGTGTAGTCGTAGCCCTCTTTCAGATTCCGCCAAAAGCCGTACCATTTGTCGTCGCGGTGCTTGGCCAGATTGGCCGCCGTCATGCGGAACGGGTAGGCCTGGACCTGAAACGCCTTCTGCCCGCCGGTGAGCGCCTCGCGGGCGAGGATGTAGATCTCCTCGATCACCCCGTCGGTCATGGCGTAGCAGCCGGCGGACTTGCAGTCCCCATGCACCATGATGTCGGCGCCGGTGTGGCCCAACGACCGGTCATAGCTGTTGGGGAAGCCGATATTGAAGGCGAGATGGTATTTGCTGTTCGGGTTCATCTGCTCCTCGGAGACGAGATAGAACCCTTCCGGCGCCTGGCGGTCGCCTTGGCTGACCTTAGGACCAAGGGTGCCCGAATAGTCGCAGATCGGATAGGTCTTGAAGGGATAGAAACGGCCGTCGTCCTTGGCCTTCCAAACTTCAAGTTCCGACTCGGCCTTGAAGATGCGGATCAGGATCGGCGACTGCTCGGGCATGCCCTTCTCGGCGAGCAATGCGCGCGTCTGTGGCGAGAGAGGCCGCATGTAGGGAGGCGCAAACTGGCCACAGCCGCCGAGCGCGATGACTACAGCCATCACGCCCGCCGCAATGACGGCGTTCACCCAACCTGAACGAAGCATCCGCGGTGCCCCTTGCGTGCGTCGGCCAAGATCGAACTTGGGAGGTTAAGACGAGGTTAGCGCCTTGAAAGTCCCCCGGCGGCCCCCGACTCCCCCGACTAGGCCTTTACTATAGCCCAGCCAGCGGCCAATTGGACTCGAAAAATGGCGATTTTCCGGATCATGCTCTTTGTTTGACGCATAACCTTTTCGGAAAACCGGTTCCCACTTTTCCGGATCATGCTCTTTGTTTGACGCATAACCTTTTCGGAAAACCGGTTCCCACTTTTCTAAGATCAATGCTCAGCTTGCCCGGCCCATGGCCAGGAACTTTTCCCGCCGATCCTTGCGGATTTCCCGGGCCGACTTGTCGTCGAAGGAGCCCAGGGCCTCCGCAATGCGCTCCCCCGTCGCCCGCACCACCAAGGCCCCGTCCCGATGGGCGCCGCCGATCGGCTCCGGGATGATGCCGTCGATGACGCCGAGCTTGAGCAGGTCCTGGGCAGTGATTTTCATATTGGTGGCGGCGTCGACGGCCCGGGTGGAATCCCGCCACAGGATCGAGGCGGCGGCCTCGGGCGAGGCCACGGTGTAGATGGCATGCTCCAGCATATAGATGCGATTGGCGGTGGCGATAGCCACTGCCCCGCCCGATCCCCCCTCGCCGATAATCACTGCAACGATGGGGACGCCGAGGCTCAGGCAGCAGTCGGTGCATCTGGCGATGGCCTCGGACTGGCCCCGCTCCTCTGCCCCGATGCCGGGATAGGCGCCNNGTCGAGCGCGCGATGGCTTCCGCCTGGCCGCGCTCCTCGGCGCCAATGCCGGGATAAGCGCCGGCCGTATCGACCAGCGCGAGCACGGGAAGCCCGAAACGGTCGGCGAGCGCCATGATGCGGGCCGCCTTGCGGTAGCCTTCCGGCCGCGCCATGCCGAAATTGTGCCGGATGCGGCCTTCCGTGTCCGACCCCTTCTCATGGCCGATGATCATCACCGAGCGCCCTGCCAACCGCCCAATGCCGCCGATGATGGCGTGGTCCTCGGCGAAATGGCGGTCGCCGGCGAGCGGCGTGAAGTCCTGCACCAGCCCGTCGATATAGTGGCGCAAATGCGGGCGCTCAGGGTGGCGGGCGACTTGCGTCTTCTGCCACGGAGTGAGCTCTGAATAGATCTCCTCCAGCGCATCTCTGGCCTTGGCCTCGAGCTTGGCGAGCTCTTCCTCGATAGAGACCGAGTGCTGCTCGGCGGCGAGCGCCTTCAGCTCGGCGACCTTGCTTTCCAACTCGGCAATCGGCTTTTCGAAATCGAGATAGGTTCGCATGCAGTCTATGCAGCCCTAGTGACCAGGTCTTCGCGGTAAAGTCTCGGCAAAATAAGGCGGCCGCCCGTGAGGTGTAAGTGGCCTTGGGGCTAAACCCTGTCAACCTGTGCGGCGGGAACCCATAAGAAACGACTTATGGCCGTTTCGGCAAATGCATTTGTGCCAAGGGGTGATGCTCTTCGACCAGGCGCTTGAGCCGCTCCTCGATGACATGGGTGTAGATCTGGGTGGTCGAGATGTCGGCATGACCCAACAACTGCTGCACGGTTCGCAGATCCGCACCCCGCTCGAGCAGATGGCTGGCAAAGGCGTGGCGAAGCACATGGGGCGAGACGCGGGTTGGCTCGATGCCGGCGGCGATGGCGAGCGCCTTCAGCTCCTGGCCGAAGCGTTGCCGGGTCAAGGCCCCGCTCGAAGACGCGAACAGCCAAGGCGAGGCGCTCCGCGCTTCATCCTCGCTCGCGGCAGCAAGATGGGCCTTCAGCGCGTCCCGCGCCGCATCGTTCAAGGGAACGAGGCGCTCGCGCCCGCCCTTGCCCTTGATGGTGAGCACGCGGTCGTCGGTGGCAAGCACGCCGCACCGCAGTGCCAGCAGCTCCGACACGCGCAAGCCCGTGGCGTAAAGCGTCTCCAGCAGAGCGTAGAGGCGGAGCGCCCGCCGCCTCGCCACCCCGTCGGCCGCATTCTCGGCACCGCGCGCTGCCGTCTCGACGAGCGTCTCGACCTCGGCCAGCGACAGGATCTTGGGCAGCGGCCGGCCGAGCTTCGGACTGTCGATGTCCGAGCAGGGATCGTCGGCGCGCAAGCCTTCGGCGAGGAGAAAGCGGAAGAACTGGCGGATGGCCGAGAGCTTTCGCGCCCGCGAGGTAGGCGCGAGCCCTTTCTTCTGGAGTGCCGCGAGGAACGCCCGCACGTCATCGGCGGACGCCTCACGCGCGCTTCTCCCCTTCGCTGCCAGGAAGGCAAGGAACGCGCTCAAGTCGCGGGTGTAGGCCTCGATGGTATGGGCCGCGGCGCCGCGCTCGGCCATGAGCATATCGAGAAAGAGCTGAAGCTCCGAGGAGGGCTCGCCGGGCTCAGCACCTTGGGAACGGGTCAAGCCTCAGGCCTTTCCACTCGCGGGCCAGATGGCGTAGAGCGCCTCGAAGCCGATGCGCCGCGCCTCGGCGTCGAGCCCCACGCGCTTCAGCGCGCGCACCACATCCCCAAGGGCGATCAGGTTGGCGCCCGCCGGCCCTTTGGGTCCAAGCGCTGACGCTGCGAGCAGCACCGTCCGGCCGATATCGCCGGCATTGGCGGCCTCCTTCAGCGCGCTGAGCACCCCCGTCGCCGGCAGATAGCCCTCGCTTGGCTGCGGCGTCTTGCTCACGGCATCCCACAGTGGGATCGGCACGTCGTAGTCGAGCGCATCGAGCACGGTGACCAGGCGATGCAGCAACGGCGGTGGCAGCCCGCCTTTGGCTGCGATGTCGACGCCCATCGCAAGCGCCTCCTCGGCGCGCGGGCCGAAGGGATCGCTGGCGGCGATCAGGAGCTGCCAGCTCTGCAATGGGCCGCCGCCCGCATCGACCCAGGCCCAGGCACTTTGATCGTCGCCGGCAAGGGCCGCCACGCGCACGCCCGTCAGGGCAAAGCCCGCCGCTTGCGGATCCAGCACCAGCCCGGCACTCGCCTGCGCCAAAGCCTGGCCGAGCGGGATCTCGATCCCGGCGTCGCGGCCGCTGGCCAAGAGCGCATCGATGGACTCCGCTCGGATCTTTGCCGAGGGAGCCGCCTCAAGCGCCGCAAACAGCCTTGCCCGGAGCGCCGGTGCCGACTGCGCCTGCTTGCCAAGCTTGGGCGCAGCCTCCCGATAGGCGCCTGCCAGCGCCCCGCCATCGATGACGTTGAGAGCCGCCGCCCGCTCGGCCGCGGCCAGACGCAGCTCGGCCGGTGCTCCCGCGTCATGGGCCAGGAGGAACAAGAGCGTGGGCGTCGCCTTGGCGGCGACGTCGCCCGGTGGCCCCTTGGGGTCGAGCTTGAGGAAGACATAGTCCAGCACGTCGAGGTTTCTGGGCAGCGGCACGCCCCTCGAGGACGCTTTGGTCAGCCGGTCCATGGCGGCAAAGGCGAGCGGCGCATCGACCCCGCTGTCACGGGCGAGCTGCAAGGCCAGCGCCGCACCTTGCTTGTCGCCTTTGCTTGCCGCGCAATAGGCCGGTACCAGGAAGGTCGCCCGCTTCGCCTCGCCATTGGCCCGTGCCGCCTCGGGCGCCCGGCCGAGCGCGAGCCCGCAGGCCTCATCCTCGCGTCCTGCCGCGATGAGCGCCACCGCATAGCGGCCGGAAGCCCCCGGCTCCTGCGCCTCGGCCGCCCCACCTAGCAGCTTCACCGCGTCATCGACGCGGCCGGCGCGTTCCAGCGCCTCGACCCTGAGGGCGATTTCGGGCCCGCCGCCTTCCGCTCCGGCGGCGAGCGCGTTTCCGATCAGCATTGCAAGGGTGGGAGAGGGAGATGGGAGGGGAGCGGCGGCGAGCAGCTTTTGCATCGCATCGGGGTCAAGCCCGCGCCAAACATCACCCGGTAGGGGGCTGCCCTCACCGACGATGGCTGGGCCGAAAGCCGGTGGAGGCGCGCGATCAGGCGCGCCCGCACCATTTTCAAGGCGCGAACGAGACCGCCCGGCGGGAGCCGCTGGCTCCGGCTCGGCGGCGCCTACGCCCGGGAGTGGCGCCAGCTCACGGCGTTCGATCTGTGCCCTGGCTGGTACTGCCGACAGTGCTAGGGGCACCAGCATCAGCGCCAACAGCTGGGCGCGGAACATCTCCCTCCCGCGCCTTGACGTTGCGCAGGGCCTTGGAGATTTCCTTGGGCTGCGGCTGGAAATATTCGGCGAGCACATAGAGGCTTCCAGTGACGACACCGGCGATGACCCCTAAAACGACAAGGAACCGAAACAGTGTCGGCATCGAGGTTCTCGTTTTTCCTGCGGCGTCTTTGAGTGGCCTGCGGCGTCTTTGAGTGGCGAAGGGGGCGGTATTATGGCCCGCGACCCCACGCCCGCCGCCTATCATGGACGATTCGAAAGGCCGTTGTCAGCATGGCAAAGTTGTGGAACCGTCGCCCCACTTCCAACCACTCGGAGTCTCCGACTGGCTGAGCGCAAGAAAGAGCTGAAGCCCGAGCGGTTGGCCGCCATCCGCGAGGCCCTGGGCGCAAGAAGCATCGTGCTGATCGGGCTGATGGGAGCCGGCAAGACGGCGGTGGGCAGACGGCTCGCCAACCGGCTCGAGCTCGCCTTCACCGACGTCGATAACGAGATCGAGCTTGCCGCCGGCACGAGCATCGCTGAGATTTTCGCCCTGCATGGCGAGGCCTATTTCCGCCAGGGCGAGCGCAAGGTGATCGCGCGACTGCTGGAAGCCGGTCCGCAGGTACTAGCAACCGGAGGCGGGGCCTATATGAACGCCGAGACGCGCGCCAATATCGCCAAGCGCGGCATCTCCATCTGGCTCAAGGCCGAATTGCCGGTGCTGCTCAACCGCGTGCGCCGGCGCGACCACCGGCCGCTGCTCTTGGCCGGCGACCCCGAAGCGGTGATGCGAATGCTGATGGCTGAGCGCTACCCGGTCTACGCCGAGGCCGACCTCACGGTGGAGAGCCGGGACGTTCCCCATGAGGTGATCGTGAGCGAGGTGGTGGACACTCTGTGCCGCAAGCTCGGTTGCCCGGTTACGCCACCGGCGCCACAGGCGCCGCCGGCACAGCAAGCGCCGCCAAGCCGCGACAAGGTGCCATGATGCAGAAGCCACAATCGTCCTCCGACCGCAGCGAGACCACGATCGGAGTGGCGCTCGCCGAGCGAAGCTACGACATCGTCATCGGCGAGGGATTGATCGAGGCGGCCGGCAAGCGCATCGCTGCAGTACTTCCCGGCGCCCGCTGCGCGGTGGTCAGCGACACCCATGTGGCGGCGCTCTACATGCCGCGTCTTGCGGCGATCCTTAAGCGCGAGGGGCTGTTGCTCGGGGAGGCCGTGGTTCCGCCTGGCGAAGCGAGCAAGAGCTTCCCGGTCCTGGCCGAGCTGTCGGAGCGCCTGCTTAAGCTCGGCGTGGAGCGCGGCGACGCGGTGATCGCCTTTGGAGGCGGCGTGGTGGGAGACCTGGCTGGCTTTGCGGCGAGCATCTTGAGGCGCGGCGTCCGTCTCGTGCAGATGCCGACCAGCCTGCTCGCGCAAGTGGACTCCTCGGTCGGCGGCAAGACCGGCATCGACGTGAGCCTCGGCAAGAACCTGATCGGCGCCTTCCACCAGCCTAGCCTGGTGCTCGCCGACACCTCGCTGCTGGCGACGCTGCCGCCGCGCGAGTTCCGCGCGGGCTACGCCGAGATCGCCAAATATGGCCTGCTCGGGGATGCCCCCTTCTTCGCCTGGCTGGAGGAGAGCTGGCCGGAAATTTTCTCCGGCAGCGGCGAGGCGCGCCTCGAAGCCATCGCCACGAGCTGCCGCGCCAAGGCCGCGATCGTGGCCGCCGACGAGCGCGAGGAGACCGGCGCCCGCGCGCTGCTCAATCTCGGCCACACCTTCGGCCACGCGTTAGAGGCCTTTGCGGGCTTTTCCGACCGTCTGCTGCACGGGGAGGCGATCGCCATCGGCATGCGGCAGGCCTTTGCCTTCTCCGCCGAGATTGGCCTTTGCCCGGCTCAGGATGCCACCCGCGTCGAGCGGCATTTTCAGGCGGTCGGCCTGCCCACGGGGGTTGCAGCCATTCCGGGCAAGGGGCCAACGCCAGCGGAGCTGCTCGCGCTCATGGCTCAGGACAAAAAGGTGAAAGGCGGCAAGCTCGCTTTCGTGCTGGCCCGGGGCGTGGGCGAAGCCTTTCTCGACCGCGACGTGCCGCTCGACCGACTGACCGACTTCCTCACCCGGGAATGCGCCACCGGATCATGAGCGCGGCGGCCGCTCCTCGGGCGCGAGCGCGGTGATGGCGAGCGCGTGCACCGGGCCGGCCAACTCCTCGGCTAGCGCGGCATTGACCATGCGGTGCC
Source organism: Hyphomicrobiales bacterium (assembly GCA_003135455.1). Taxonomy (GTDB): domain Bacteria; phylum Pseudomonadota; class Alphaproteobacteria; order Rhizobiales; family Methyloligellaceae; genus Methyloceanibacter. The sequence goes on from PLBV01000060.1 coordinate 10,232, forward strand.
GTTCGAGCCGCGACTTGCCGGCAAACGCTGCCGCCACGACCAGCACGCTGAAATGGCTCTCGCCGGTCCCCGGCGAGGAGCTGTGACCGGAGTGGCGGTGGGAATCGTTCACCACCTCAAGCTCCGTAGGCGCGAAGGCCGCCCGCAACTTGTCTTTGATCGCAGTCTCGACGCCCATGCCTTGCAACAGCTCCATTCTCGTCACGCAATCGAAACCGCAACCGACCACAATAGCTGCTCTTCAGCGACCATGCTTGCGGTGCTTGCTCCCGCTACCCATAATCGGATCCATGAAGCTCGACTCGAAATTCTTCGACCGCCTTCGCGTCAAGCCCGACGTCAATCGGCTGCTGCGCGAAGCCTGCCCTCATTGCGAGTGGCGAGGCTGCGAGGAGCCGGGCCTCTACCCCGCGCCCAAAGGCCGCGGCCGCGAAGGCGAGTATCACCGCTTCTGCCTCGACCATGTGCGCGAGTACAACAAGTCGTACAATTATTTTGCCGGCATGCCCGACGACGACGTGGTCAAGCACCAGAAGGCCGACACCACCGGGCACCGCCCGACCTGGTTCATCGGCGTCAATTCCTGGGCGCGCAGCCGGGCGGCGAAATATGGCGCGCGGGCTGGCTTTGCCCATCGCTTCGGCAGCCAGGACCCCCTCGGCGTGTTCGGCGGGGCGAATGGCGGCCACGCCAACGGCACGAGCGAGCCGCAGCGACCCATCCGGCGGGTCGAGCGCAAATGCCTACGCCAGCTCGATCTCGACGACACCGCCAGCAAGGCCGAGATCAAGACGCGCTTCAAGGACTTGGTTAAGCGCCACCACCCCGACCGGAACGGCGGCGACCGCCGGTCGGAGGACAAGTTGCGCGAAGTCATTCAAGCCTATAACTATCTGCGGCAGGCGGGGCTTGCCTAGAGTCGCTATACCAGGCCCCCGCATCATCGAAGGGCTAGGCTTACGCTAGTCCGCAAAGACGCCACAACAGGCCCATCAACGTCCATGACCTCAGAAGCCGCCCGCTTGAGCGCCGGACTGCCGGATATGACGGTATCGGTGCGCCAGGTCTTCGGCATCGACAGCGATCTCGAGGTGCCGGCCTATTCACGCCCCGACGAGCACGTGCCCGACATCGATCCGGATTACCTGTTCAACAAGGACGTGACTCTCGCCGTCCTCGCCGGCTTCAAGCACAACCGAAGAGTGATGATCCAGGGCTATCACGGTACCGGCAAGTCGACCCATATCGAGCAGGCCGCGGCGCGGCTGAACTGGCCCTGCATGCGCATCAATCTCGACAGCCATGTGAGCCGCATCGACCTCGTCGGCAAGGATGCCATCGTCATTCGCGACGGCATGCAGGTGACCGAGTTCCGCGAGGGCATCCTCCCTTACGCACTGCAGAGCAACACCGCGCTCTGCTTCGACGAATATGACGCCGGCCGCCCCGACGTGATGTTCGTCATCCAGCGGGTGCTGGAGGTCTCGGGCAGGCTCACGCTGCTCGACCAGTCCAAGGTCATCAGGCCGCATCCCGCCTTCCGCCTGTTCGCCACGACCAACACCATCGGGCTCGGCGATACGAGCGGGCTCTATCACGGCACCCAGCAGATCAATCAGGGGCAGATGGACCGCTGGTCGATCGTCGCCACTCTCAACTATCTGCCCCATGACGACGAGGTGAACATCGTGCTCGCCAAGGCCAAGGCCTGGAACACCGACGCCGGGCGGAAAGTCGTGGGTAACATGGTGCGGGTGGCCGAGCTCACCCGCAACGCGTTCATGAATGGCGATTTGTCGACGGTGATGAGCCCGCGCACGGTGATCACCTGGGCCGAGAACGCCGAGATCTTCGGCGACATCGGACTCGCCTTTGCGCTCAGCTTCCTCAACAAATGCGACGAGCTCGAACGCGGACTGATCGCCGAGTTCTACCAGCGCTCCTTCGGCGAGGACCTGCCGCAGTCGACGGCGAATGTCGCCTTGAGCTGACAATGTCGCTCTCCAGACGCAAAGAGGCGCCGCTCGACCCGTTCAAGCGGGCGGTGACGCTTACCACCCGCTCCATTGCCCGCGACGCCGGCGTCGAGGTGGTGTTCACGAGCGAGCCGCCCGGGCTTGCCGGCAAGACGGCCCGCGTCCCTGAGCCCTCGCGCATTCCAACCAAATCCGAGATCGCCGTGATCAGGGGTCACGCCGATGCCGCGGCGCTGTCCATCGCCTGTCACGACCCACGCCTGCACGCTTCGCTCGCGCCGTCGGGCGTCGAGGCGCGCGCCGTGTTCGAGGCGATCGAGCAGGCCCGCGTCGAGGCGATCGGGGCGAAGCGCATGCAAGGGGTGGCGGCCAATCTCGCCGCCCGCATCGAGCAGCGCTACGAGCGGAGCCGCTTCAGCGAGGCGACCGACCGCGCCGAGGCGCCGATCGAGGACGCGCTCGCTCTCTTGGTGCGCGAGCGGCTCACGGGCCAGGCCCCGCCGCCCAAGGCGCGCGCCATCGTCAATCTCTGGCGCCCCTTCGTCGAGCAGCGCGCGACACGCGTGCTCGACCGCATGCCCGAGCTCGTCTTCGACCAGCAGGCCTTCGGCCGGCTCGCTCGCGACCTGCTTGCCGCGCTCAACCTTGCCGACCATCTCGACACCGCCGGCGACCGTGGCGAAGAGGGCAAGGATGGCGAGCCCGACCCCAACACCGCGGAATCCGAAGAGTCCGACGCCGAAGGCAATCAGCGTGCCGAGCTTACCGCCGACCAGAAGGCCCAGCAGGACGCGCTCTCCGAGGAGACGCTGGACGACGACGCGTCCTCCACCGACCGTCTCGACCGGGAGGCCGACGCGCGCGACATGCCCCGGCGTCCCGAGCCTTGGCGGCCCAACGCCTCCGTGCTCGATAACCCCGAGGCCTTCGGCTACAAGGTCTTCACCCGCGCCTATGACGAGGTGGTCAATGCCGAGGAGCTGTGCGACGCCGACGAGCTCGAGCGCTTGCGCGCCTTCCTCGACAAGCAGCTGCTGACGCTGCACGGCGCCGTGGCGCGGCTTGCCAATCGCCTGCAGCGCCGGCTGCTCGCCCAGCAGAACCGCGGCTGGGACTTCGATCTCGACGAAGGCATGATCGACGCCGCACGCCTTGCCCGAATCATCGTCGATCCCACGCACCCCTTAACCTTCAAGCAGGAGCGCGAGACGACGTTTCGCGACACCGTGGTCACGCTGCTGCTCGACAATTCCGGGTCCATGCGCGGGCGGCCGATCATGGTCGCGGCCTGTTGCGCCGACATCCTCGCCCGCACGCTTGAGCGTTGCGGCGTCAAGGTGGAGATCCTGGGCTTCACCACGCGCGCCTGGAAGGGCGGTCACGCGCGGGAACATTGGCTGAATGCCGGCAAGCCTGCGCTTCCCGGCCGGCTCAACGATCTTCGCCACATCGTCTACAAGTCCGCCGACGCGCCGTGGCGGAGGTCGCGCCGCAATCTTGGGCTGATGATGCGCGAGGGCCTGCTCAAGGAGAACATCGACGGTGAGGCGCTCGCCTGGGCGCATCAGCGTCTTCTGGCGCGGCCCGAGCAGCGGCGCATCCTGATGATGATCTCCGACGGGGCGCCGGTCGATGATTCCACCCTCTCGGTCAATTCGGGCTCCTATCTGGAGCGCCACCTGCGCCAAGTGATCGAGGAGATCGAGACGCATTCCTCCGTGGAGCTGCTGGCCATCGGCATCGGGCACGACGTGACCCGCTACTACCGGCGCGCCGTGACCGTGACCGACGCCGAGGAGCTTGCCGGCGTCATGACCGACAATCTCGCCGAGCTATTCGACGAGGACCTCGCCAGGCGGCGTCTGCACCGCGCGGCGCCGTCGGCGGCGCGCGGCCGGCGCCGCAAGCTCCATTAGGATCACGGCCCGGTGCGACACGGACCACGGCGCCCGTTGGCGCTCCCCCTCGTGCTGGCGGCGGCGGTCCTGGCCATCGGCCCGGCGCTCGCCGGCAAGCCCTCGAGCGTGCTCGATCAGCCCACGCGCACCACCATCACCGCCATCCCGATCGATTTCGACCGCGACCATCCCGAGCACAAGGAGTTCGGCAAGCTCGTCTTCAGGGGCGGGCTCAACCTGTTCGCCAACTCGTCTTATTTCGGCGGCTACTCGGCGCTCGCCATCGATCCGTCCGGCAAGTCGCTGCTCGCCATCTCCGACGCCGGAAGCTGGCTCAAGGCCACGATCGACTATGACGGCCGCAAGCTCAAAGGCTTGAGCGGCGCCGTTCTCAGCCCGATCCTCGGCAAGGACGGCAAGCCGCTATTGGAAGACGCCGACCGCGATTCCGAAGGCATGCCCCTCATCGACGGCAACACGGAAGCGGGCACGGCCTACGTCTCCTTCGAGCGCAACCACCGTATCCTGCGTTACCCGTTCACCGCCGAGAGCTTCGGGCCGCCGGACGGAACGGTGCCCCTGCCGCCTGAGAGCAAGAGGATGGACGCCAATCGCGGCATCGAGGCGTTGGCGGAGATCCGCACCGGCAAGCTCTAGGGCACGCTGGTCGCCTTCTCCGAGCGCCTGCTCGACAAGAACGGCGATTTGCAGGGTTGGCTGATCGGGGGGCCGACCGACGCCGGGGCCCATTCGCTGAAGCGCATCGGCGGGTTCGACTTGACCGACGCAAGCCCCCTTCCCGGTGGCGGCATCGTCGTGCTCGAGCGCCGCTTCCGCTACAGCGAAGGCGTGCAGCTGCGCATCCGCCGCATCCCCGAGACCGAGCTCAAGGGTGGCAGCCTGATCCATGGCGAGACCCTGCTCGAGGCCAATGACAGCTTGAATATCGACGATATGGAGGGCATCGCCGCCCACCGGTCGCCGACGGGTGAGATCATCATCACGCTCATCTCGGACGACAATTTCAGCCCGCTGCAGCGGACATTGCTCATGCAGTTCGCGCTGCCCGAGACCAAGCCCGTACTCGCCGGGCCGAAGATCCCTTAGGGTATGATCCGGAAAAGTGGGAACCGGTTTTCCGAAAAGATCATGCGTCAAACAAGAAGCTAGCGCGCTGCCGCTCTTCAACCTGACGCGATAGCGCTCTAGGACGCCGGCCGCGCCTCGGAGCCCTGCTGCGTCTTGGCGCCCTGCTGCGTCTTGGCGATCTCGCGCTTCAACCGCTTCGCCTTGAGCGACAGCTCCTCCGCCCGGGCCTTGGTGAGGAAGGCATCCAGCCCGCCCCGATGCTCGACCGAGCGCAAGGCCGCGGCGCTGATGGTGAGCCGCACGCTCTTCTTCAGCGCCTCGCTCTCCAGCGTCACGTTGCAGAGATTGGGCAGGAAGCGGCGCTTGGTCTTCCGGTTGGCGTGGCTTACGCGGTTGCCGGTGAGCACCGCTTTGCCGGTCAGCTCGCAACGACGGGCCATCGCTTGACAAAGTCCTTCTGGCAGCATGGGCGGAAGCCGGGGTCCCTCCCGCTCGATCCTTTGAAAAAAGGCGAGCATCGGGGCCGGCGGAGCGAGGTATACGGGGCTCGCAGAGGCCGGTCAAGGCAGCTGCGCCATCCGCACCGCCCCTCAACCTCATAATTGACGAATTCACCAAATAACCCGACAGTTGCCATGCGGGGGCAGGCATCGGGCCTCTCACGAAGGTTTGGAACCATGCGGACAGCGCAACAGTGCCTGAGCCTAGCGGCGGTTGCCGCCCTCACCTTGGGCGTGAGCGGGAGTCCAGGGGGCGAAGGCGCCCGTGCCGAGGACGCCCCGGTCGCCGCAGTTGCGAGCAGCAGGATCGTCGTCGTGTACCGCGTCGACCTCGCCGGTTTCAACCTCGGCGATTTTCGCCTCACCACCACCTTTCGCGGACCCGCCTACGAGATGCGGGGCGAAGGCCGGTTCTCGGTGCTGGAAGGACTGCTGTTTGACTGGCGCGGCAGCACGGCGAGTGCGGGCAATCTGACGAGCGCAGGGCCCGAGCCCGCCATGTACGCGCTGAACTATTCGGGCAGCGACGAGAGCGGGCAGGTCCGCATGACCTTCGGCGGCGGCGCCGTCACCCAGGTCTCGACGCTCCCGGTCAAGCGGCCCAACCCGCATGTGATCCCGGTCACCAAGGAGCAGCTTGAAGGCGTGCTCGATCCCATGAGCGCGGCCTTCCTTTATGCCCACGCCGACAATCCCAATGGCGACTTGAAGGTTTGCAACCAGACCATCCCCGTTTTCGACGGCGAGCAGCGTTTCGACCTCGTGCTGACGCCGAAGCGCGCGGTGCGCATCACCAAGGAGGCCGCGGGCGGATATTCGGGATTTGCCGCGATCTGCCGCGTCAAGTTCATACCACTCGGGGGATACCGGCCCGACAATCCGGGCATCAAGCTCATGTCGCAGACCAACGATATCGAGGTCTGGCTCGTGCCGCTGCCGGGCACCACCATGTATGTGCCCTATCGCATTGTGCTGCCGACGATGGTGGGCTATGGCTCGGCGGTCGCGACCTCCTTCCAGGTGAAAGGGGCCAGCCGGGCGAGCCTCGATCCGGGAGAAGGCTCGCCGTAGCACCCTCGCGCCGCATCTCGAGGAGTTAACGGGGGAGCCTCAAAACCCAACATGTGGTAGTGAACAGATGAGGAAAATTAACACCCCCCCGATTCGTCCATGCTCCGTTCCCGTTGCCTTCTCCCCCCGGTGAGAGGCGGGGTGGGCGCGGGTCAAAAGCCTTGATCCCTAAACTTGACGAACCGCAGTGGCAGCTGAGGGGCGAGCACGTTCGCCAGGGCAAAGTGGCCAGAAACAAGCCTTCGACGCCTCTGTTCCATCCGCAGAACGAAATCAGAATGGGCCGAGTCAGCGATTCGGACGAGATTCGTTCCCCCCTCGTTCCAGCCGTGGCCGGCCAGCCCCCGGTGCCGGGGTCGAGGACATGTCGATGAGCCGATCTTTTGCGGGAAATCCTGGCGGTCCAAGGGGTCGCGGTGTCACCGCCGTGCTCGGGCCGACCAATACCGGCAAGACCCATCTCGCCATCGAGCGCATGCTCGCCCATGACGTGGGCATCATCGGTCTGCCGCTCCGCCTGCTTGCCCGCGAGGTCTATGACAAGATCATCGCCCGCATCGGCCCGTCCGCCGTGGCCCTGATCACCGGCGAAGAGAAGATCAAGCCGCCCTCGCCACGTTTCTATGTCTGCACCGTCGAGGCGATGCCGCTCGATCTCGAGACCGATTTCGTGGCCATCGACGAGATCCAGCTTGCCGCCGACGGCGAGCGCGGCCACGTTTTCACCGACCGCCTATTCCATGCCCGGGGCTCGAACGAGACGCTGCTGCTCGGCGCCGCCACCATGCGCGACGCCATCCGCGAGGTGTTGCCCGGCGCCAATCTCGTCTCGCGGCCGCGCCTCTCAAAGCTCTCTTACGCCGGCGAAAAGAAGATCACGCGGCTTCCTCGCCGCTCCGCCATCGTCGCCTTCTCCGCCAGCGACGTCTACGCCATCGCCGAGCTCGTGCGCCGCCAGCGCGGGGGCGCCGCGGTGGTGCTCGGCGCCCTTAGCCCGCGCACGCGCAACGCCCAAGTCGCCCTCTACCAGAACGGCGACGTCGATTTCCTGGTGGCCACCGACGCCATCGGCATGGGCCTCAATCTCGACCTCGACCACGTGGCCTTTGCCGGCTTACGCAAATTCGACGGCCAGTCGCACCGCAATCTGACACCCGCCGAGCTTGGCCAAATCGCCGGCCGCGCCGGGCGCCACATGAACGACGGCACCTTCGGGGTCACCGGCCAGGTGGCACCCTTCGAGGGGGATCTGGTCGACCGGCTTGAGAGCCACAGCTTCGACCAGGTGGGCGTGCTGCAATGGCGCAACCGCAGCCTCGATTTCAGCTCCATCGAGCGGCTGAAAGACAGCTTACGCGAGACGCCCGACCATCCGCGGTTGATGCGCGCCCGCATGGTCGACGACGTCATCGCCCTCGACAATGTCACCCAGGATACCGGCCTAAGCGACCTGGCGCGCGGGCCCGCCGCCGTGCGGCTTCTGTGGGACATGTGCCAGATCCCCGACTATCGCAAGATCTCTGCGGCGAGCCACGCCGAGCTCGTGGCCACGCTCTTTCGCTTCGTCATCGGCGACGCGAGCAGGATTCCGGCCGACTGGTTCGCCAACCAGGTGGCGCTTGCCGACCGCACCGACGGCGACCTCGACACGCTCTCCAATCGTCTCGCCCAGATCCGCACTTGGACCTTCGTCTCCAACCGCGCCGATTGGCTCGACGATCCGGGGCATTGGCAGGGCCGCACCCGCGCCATCGAGGACACCCTCTCCGATGCCCTGCATGAGCGGCTGACGCAGCGCTTCGTCGATCGGCGGACCAGCGTGCTGATGCGCCGTTTGCGCGACAAGGAGGAGATCATCGCCGAGATCGCCGCCGACGGTCAGATCCTGGTCGAGGACCACTATGTCGGGCGGCTCGACGGCTTCCGCTACACGCCGGACTCCTCCAGCGACGGCATCGATGGCCGGGCCGCGCGCCATGCGGCCGCCCAGGTGCTCGGCCGCGAGCTTGGCGAACGCGCCGACGCGCTCGCCGCCGCCCCCGACGCAGCCATCGCGCTCACCGCCACCGGCCGCATCGTCTGGGCAGGAAGCGAGATCGCGCGGCTCGAGCGGGGGACAAGCGCGCTCAAGCCCAAGATCCAGATCCATGCCGATGAGCATCTGGGCCCACCCGAGCGCGAGCGGGTGCTGAAGCGGCTGGAGGCTTGGCTCGAGGCTTATCTTGGAGCGCGGATCAAGCCGCTCGTCCTCCTCAGCGAAGCCTCCGATCTTTCCGGCCTTGCCCGCGGGCTCGCTTACCGGCTCTCTGAGAATCTCGGCGTGCTCCGCCGCGATGCGGTGTCCGATGAGATCAAGGCGCTCGACCAGAGCGCGCGGGCGCAGCTCCGCGGCTATGGCGTCCGCTTCGGCGCCTTCAACATCTACATCCCGGCGCTGCTGAAGCCGGCCGCCGCCGATCTCTTGCTCCTGCTTTGGGCGCTCCATGCCGGCCGCAGTCACGGCATCGACACCGACACCATGCCGCCGCGGCCGCAGCAGGGCCTGACCTCGGTCGAGGCGGACCGCCGCATCGCCGAGCCTTATTGGCACGCGGCCGGCTTCCAGCTCGCCGGCGCCCGCGCCGTGCGCATCGACATGCTGGAGCGGCTGTCGGACCTGATCCGCACCCGCATCACCTGGCGGGCGACCGAGGACGGCGCCACGCCGCCACCGGGAGCCACCGGCGACGGCGGCTTCCGCGTGGCGCCGGAGCTGATGTCGGTGGTCGGCTGCTCGGGCGAAGACTTTGCCTCGATCCTGGCGGCTCTCGGCTTCAGGCGCACGCGACAGAAGCTCGCCCCCGCATTGAGCCAGGCGCGCGATACAGGCGCGCCGACCGAGGCTTCGGGCATCGTGGTGGAGGCCGCGCCGATCGCTGTCGCCTATGACGAGGTGTGGCGTCCGGGCAAGCGCAAGGAAACGCGCCGTGGCGGCCAGGAGCACGCCAAGGAGGCCGCTCCGCGCCAAGGCCGGAATTTCGGTCGGCCGCCGCGTAAGGGCCAGCCGGCCGGTGAGAGCAAGAGGGAGCGGGCCACGGCCCAGGAGCATTCGCCCTTCGCCGCGCTCAAGGAACTCCGCCAGAGCCTGGTGGCGCGCCGTCCGCAAGGCGGCTAGAGCCATCGCCGGATGGATGCGCAGCGGCTCGACAAATGGCTGTGGTGCGCGCGGCTGGTGAGGACGCGCACGCTCGCCTCCACGCTCATCCAATCAGGCAAGGTCCGCGTCAATGGGCAACGGACGCGGAAGCCGAGCCGCCAGGTCCAGCCGGGCGACGTGGTGACGGGGACGCGCTCGGGTCGCCTGTTCGTCGTGCGCGTGATCGACGCTGCAGAGCGCCGCGTATCCGCAAGCCTCGCGCTCGGTCTCTACGAGGATCTCACCCCACCCGCGCCGCCTGAGCCTGGCAAGGACGCACCGTCGCGCGGTCCGCGGCCCACCAAGCGCGACCGCCGCCGCCTCGACGCGTTCCGCTCCGAAGAGCCGTAACGTCCGAGTTCTGGCGTCTGATCCTCAAGCCGCCGTTGAGGTGAGCGGGCGCGCCCGCCGGCTCACGGGCTCGATCCGTCCCTCGCGCAAAAGCTCGGCGACGCGGGCAGCAGTCACCGGCCGGCTGAAATAGAACCCTTGCGCCTGCTCGCAGCCCGCCGCGATCAGGAAACGCACCTGCGCCTCGGTCTCCACCCCCTCGGCGATGACCTCGATGCCGAGCTCATGGGCGAGCCGGATGGCGGCCCGCACCACGGCGGCGTTGCGGTAGTCGACGGTCACGCGGAACACCAGCTCTTGCGCGAGCTTCAGCCGATTGACGGGGTAGACGGTCAGATATTTGAGCGAGGAATAACCGGTGCCGAAATCGTCGATGGCAATCCTGACCCCGAGCCGCGGCAGCTCCTGCAGGGTCTCGCTGTGTTTCTGTGTCGCTTCCATCAGCACCGACTCGGCGAGCTCGAGCTCCAGTTCGCCAGCTTCGACGCCGGCGCGGGCGAGACTTTCCTCGACATCGCGCTCGAGCTCCGAGGCACCCTTGAACTGGACGCTCGACACGTTCACGGCGACCGTCGGCGGCGCGATCCCCTCCAGATGCCAAAGCTTGAGCTGCCGGCAGGCCTCGTCGATCACCCACTGTCCGAGCGGCAGCACCGCCCCCGTCCGTTCGGCGATGGGGATAAAGCATGCGGGCGCGAGCAGGCCGCGCGTCTTGTGGTTCCACCTGATCAAGGCCTCGACGCCGATGATGCGGCCCGTGGCGAGCTCGACTTGCGGCTGGTAATAGAGCTCGAGGTCTCCGTCTTCCAGCGCGAGCCTCAGCTCCTCGGCAATGGTGACGCGCTCATGCACCTGCTGGTCGAGATCGAGGCTGTGGAAGCGGTAGCAATTGCGCCCCTCATCCTTGGCGCCATAAAGCGCGAGGTCGGCCTGCACCATCATGGCCTCCGGCCCCGCGAGGTCCGGCGTGAACAGCACGATGCCGATGCTGGAGGTGATGCGTACCTGATGGCCCTCGATGGTGAAGGGCGTGGCCAGCAGCTTGCCGATCTTGGCGGCGAGCGCGCCCGCCATGGTCGGATCGGTCACGTCGGTCTGCAGGATCGCGAATTCATCGCCGCCGAAGCGGGCCACGAGATCCTCATCCTTCACCGCCTCTTTCAGCCGCTCCACCACCTGCCGAACACCAAGAGGACGATGACGAGCACGATCCACGCCCGATAGAATCTCGTAAGTCCTCCCCCTATCGGCGTCACCAGCAGGTTCCAGCTCGCATCGCCGGCCTTCAGCGTGCCGGACCAATGGGGCAGCGCTTCGATCTCGGCCCGGGTTTTTGGCTTTAGCGGGCCGGCCTGAAGGGGGGTGGACCGAGTATAGACGGGCGCCGCGTTCGGTCCCGCACTCACGGGGTAAAGATAGAGATCGACGCTTGGCGGCAAGGCCGCGGTCTGCAGGATCGCATCGAGCACGGGCGCGGTCTGGAAGACGCCGCCTAGGATGCCGAGGGTATTGCTGCGCCTCTCCTCGACACTCTCATGCGGCAGCCCCTGGCGGTACACCGGAAGCGCCACGAAGAAGCCATGCCGATCGCCATGGCGAAAATGGCGCAGCACGATATTGAGCGCCGTCGCCATGCAGTCGCCGTCTCGCGCACGCTCCAGCGTCTCGCGCCGCATCGGCTCGGAGGCAAGGTCGATGCCGAACGCGGGCGCGTCCTTCGGCAGATCCGTGGCATAACGAACCGGGAAATACTCGTCGCGCTCCGCCGGGGGAGGCATGACGCCATCCGCAGCCCAGGTCTTGATCGTGTAACCTTCCAGCCCGTCGACCCGCGCTTTAGCCTCGAATTTGGCGCGCTCGTCGCGGGTCACGCGCGGGCTCCAGGTGAGCTTCATCCTGCCGCTCACGCCTTGCAAGATGCGCCCCGTAAAAACCTCGAACTCGTCCGGATCGACCGTGACGGAGGAGTCGTAGAAGGCCCGCACCGCGACGAGCTTGTTGAGATATTGGTCGAGGCCGTTTTGCAACGCCGCCGCGTAATCCCCGGCGTCGTTGGTGAAGCTTGCCGTGGCGAGGCGCGCCTCCCACATCGAGACCGCGAACCAGGACGACACCGCTATGGCAAGCCCAATGGCGGCGGCGGCGAGGATCGGAAAGAGGTGCCGCGCAAGCGGCCCCTTGGTCCTGACTTCGGCGAGGTCCATCTCGTAGGCCGCCAACCTTCCAAACGGCGCTGCAGCCGCGGTCTTGCGGCCGGGAGCGCCGCGCAGTGGTGCTTGCTACACGAGCACGCATCGTCAGCACCGAAGGCAAGGCACCATCGGGGCACAACCAAACGTCGGCCATCCTTCGAGCCGCCTACCACTTGCCAGAAATTGATTGACGCTGGATTAGCAGTGAAAGAGCAATGCAAACTAAGGATTAAGGCGCGTCCACATCTTGGATTGCGCTGGCAGCCTTAAGGGAAGCGTCCGCGCGGCCAGAAAGCGCCGGAAGGAACCGCGAAACGGCTCGCTCGGGACCGATCGTCTCCTTGTGCAGACAGCGCGATTGTTATAGGCAAGGCCCCTTGCCGGCCGCGTCTGACGGCCCAGGAATGGCGAGCACGCCGGGCCGATCAGCCCGACAAGCCAAGTGGGATCGATGACTTACGTCGTCACGGAAGTTTGCATCAAGTGCAAGTACATGGATTGCGTCGAGGTCTGCCCGGTGGACTGCTTCTACGAGGGCGAGAATATGCTCGTCATCCATCCGGACGA